>NZ_JADPKQ010000493.1:0-58440 GCF_023074015.1 Bradyrhizobium sp. 142 | reverse complement strand
GCCTGGGGGCGATGCCATCTGCGGCAGCACCATATGCGCCGGCGCCAGGCGGCCCGGCTCGCCCGTCGTCGCAGGACCGCCCTCGCAGGCGATTCGAACTGGCACAAAGCCTGGAACGCCTGCTGCCGTTGTGAACTTGTGTCGCCATACCGTGAGTAGCCCACGGACAACGCCATTGCGCCGAGCAACCTCGGAAATATTGGCCCCTTCCTCGAAGCTCTCCGCTACGATCCGTGCCTTCTCTTCCGCCGTCCACCGCCGCCGGCGCCGCTCCCCGGTGATCAACTCGATACGACGATACGAACCGCCTTCCTGCCTGGCATCAAGCATGGCATCTGCCATCGATTCACTCCCAACGATCAGCTCATGCCAGGCTGTATCGCAGACCAAGCTCACGACCGCGAGGTGGGGGCCTCGTGCCGGTTACACTCTTTGCGGCATGACGGCCGGATCAGCCTTCTGCTTCTTGCGGGCGACTAATCTTCATGCAGCCGGCTGCACAAGCTTCATCTTCGTCTGACAAAACTTTCAGCGACACTGGACCTTGAAGTCGCCACAACTAGACGATGAAATGCCCTGGGAGGAACGTTCCGCAAATGTGGACACATTCCGATGTTGCCAGTTCTGGTCTTATCTTCGATCTTCGTGGCAGGCTTTTGTTGCGGCTATGGCGTGAGGGCTTGGCGCTCCCACAAGCGATCGGTGAAATACCGCCTCTACGCGCCCTATAACCCGGCTTCAGCTGGACAGAGTCAGACGCAGCGCCCATCGTGATGATGGTTGGACGAGTCGCCGAATTATGGTCGAGGTGGGTGGTCTCAGCAGAAGTAACCATGCGCGGTTAGGTTAAGTCGAGACTTGCCTTGTGGATTTTGGAGTAGCGGCCTAGACGGGATCACCTATTGCACCGGTGTTTGCCCCGAATTGCGTGGGCGGAGAAGCGCGGATGGCGCATTTAGTTGTGATGCTTGGCGTAACGGTTGGCCTGGTCGCTCTTGTGCAGGTACGGGCGTCGTCTTGCGGCTCTCTCTGGTCCTTGGATCGCAAGGAGAATTGTCGCAATGATTGATCAGAACAACAATGCGCCTCGCAGGTATTTCGTCGACGGAGCTGGGCGCCGCGTCTTGATTGGTCTCTCGTTGGAGGAGACGGCCGAGTTCGAGAGGCTGGAGGAGTGGGCCGCTTCTGGATCAGGCGGCTTGCGAACTCACCAGGGCGGGGAGCCTGCCAAAATGAAGAAGTCGCGATGGCTCGAGCTCTATGCCAAACATAGCGAGGCATGGAAGGTCTGGATGGCGCAAAGCCGCGCGGAGCAGGTCGTCGATTTAAGCTTTGTTAACTATAGTTGACCGAAGCTAGCGGCTTCATTCGAATGGGGATGGCCCAAATGTTTCAGCTATTCCTGAGGGCGCGTGCATACAACCTGCTGAACCTTCGGCGGGACGAGGAGCGCTTCAAGGCGCGGTCCGCCGAGCGCGACGCCGAGACTGACCGCACTCGCATCGGCTCGGTGATGGCGGCGATCGATGCCGCCCTAAAGGAAGCCGAAAGGGAGCAGGCGGGACTGACCCGGCGTGTTGACGACGCTTTGGCGCGTGCTTCCGTGACATTCGGCAACGGCACAGACGAATATCTGGAGCGGGAGCCGCTTGATAACTACCACCAGGATTTGTTTGCCGCCGACATCTCCAACGGCCAGCGCCGGCTCAAGGAACTGGCAAGCACAATCGCGCATCTTAAATTCGTCAAAACAGCGATGCTGACCCGTTTCCCCGATTCCAATCCGCCCCTACTCAACAGCTAACCGTAGGCACGAGCCGCCGCCGTTCGACGCCTTCTCTCACGCCAATTGCCGGTAGCGGCCCTCCCCGCCGAATGCGGCTGCTGAGCAGGCTGTGGCAAGCGATGACATCAGTGGTCGAGACTAGTCGTTGTTGCCGGTGCCCGTCCCCGGTGCGCCGATCGGGTTGCCGTTCGGAGCGTGGCCGGCCCCTGCATTGCGCCGGGCCTGCGCCTGCGCGGGCGTCTCTGTTGTCATCCCGGTGGTTTGCCCGGGCCGAGCATTCGGGGACCGCTGAGCATTCGGGGACTGTTGCGTGCCGGTTCCTGCCTGGGACGATGCTGTGCCCATCGTTCCGGTCAGTTGATCGGCTACCCCGGTGCCCGGGGTCGACATCTGCGAATTGCCGCCGGCGGTAGAGGTGCCTGTGTTTCCGCCGGTATTGGACGATGTCCCTGTTCCCGCCGAACTTGATGCGCTTCCCGTCCCCGACCCAGCGCTGGCGCCCCCTCCGCCCTGCGCTATCGCAGCGGTCGGAGCGGATATAACGGCGGCTGCCAGCAACAATGCGAGCTTGCGTGATGTCATCATTACGTCCTCCAGGCTTACCCCCAAGACCAATCAGCCCTATTAATCCGCCTGCAGCAGGAGCCGTTCCTCGGGCGGCAAGATTTGCGGTCAGGTCGAGAGGCGGGCGCCAAGCAACAAATCAGACCAGGCAATCGACGAGCCGCGCCGCTTTCGCCTTTGGACTGTGGAAGCTTTTTGATATGGTTCTGCGGGTGAGTGCGGAAATGGATTGGGGAACGGGCCAAGTGTCAGTCAGAAACATGCGAAAGACGATCGGGTTTGCCGTTGTCCTGGCGTTGGCCGTGCCCGCGACGGCTTCGGCCATAACGGCAGATGTGGCCCGCACATGTGACGCGGCAGTTGCGAAGGCATTTCCGCCGAAACAGATTGGCAATCCCGCCGCTGGTAGCACCAAGGGATCTGCCAAGGAACGGCGCGATTATTTCAACAAATGCGTTGCGAACAACGGCAAGGTCGACGATCCGCCAGCGGATACGCCGAAGGACAGCAAGGCCAGCAAATAGCTACCTTCGCGGCGGGCAGGGCGAGTAAAATGCGCCGTTCGCCGCATTGATGCGCTCGACGCATTGGCTGGGATCGGTCACGGCGCCCGCCACGGTGAAGTCGTAACCCATGCCTTTGACGACCACTACGTAACGGCCGGGCGACAGCGCGAAGCCATCGGTTTCGGGCTGCAGCAACAACATCCTGGGTTGATCCTCCACCGGGCCCACCTTGTAGGGGAAGGACATGCTGCGGACGACCCAGGAGTCGCCAGCGCTCACCACGGCGGCTTTGCCGGTGGCGTCGACGCCCATCGCCCGGGAGACCTTCGCTACCACCCGAACCTCGGTCCCGCTGGTCTCGAGGGCGCCGTCGGGCCTGAAAACAATGAACTTCACGTCCCCGCTGCTGACCGTGGTTGCGCTGGGCGTGCTGATGGCGGCCGAAATGGCAACGCGACGATCGGGGATTTTCCCCGGGATCGCCTTTAGCTCCTGCAGTTGGCCGTCACTTAAGGCGTAGACGCCAAACGTTATCGGCAGAGGCATCGACGGTTGCGCCGGTTGAGGCGGTGCTTCTTTTTGTGCTTCCGCGAGCCGTTCAGTGGTCCCGTGCTCGGGTGGGGCTCGAGTGGGAGCGGGCTGAGGTTGCGCAACGGTCGGTGCGCGCGGCGATAATCCGGCAATCTGCGTCTTGAGCCGCGGCCAACAGGCGATGACCACGCCAACAATCGCAACAAGCAAGAGGATCGCGGCCAGCCGAACCATGGAGCTGAAGGTGCCGGCTCTCTTGGGACGAACTGACGGCCGTGGCGGCGCGCGACGGCGGGGTGTCTCTCCTTCGGTTTCCGATAGGGGAAGTTGTGTCATTACGGGAGGAGGTCGGGGAGCCGCGGCCGGCGTGACATCCGGCGTAGCGGGAGCGGCATTGCGCTGCAAGGACCGTTCGACCTCTCCGATCGCCTGTTCCAGCACCTGCAAAATTTGGTGCGACTCTCGCGCGTCTTCATGCGTGAACTGTTCCACGAGCTTGATGCGCGCCAGCTCATAGACCATCTCTCGCATCTGCTTGGGGTCGCCAGAGACGACGCGGACTCGCTCCGACAGCACGCGGACGAACTCGGCCTTTATTGCCTGCGTCTTTGAGGTCGTATTCGCACTGTCACCGGCGTCAGTCATTAAGGCTGATCAAGTACCCCGAAATGGGCCGTTTCGCTAGGGAGTTTGCCGGCAAAGCGCGCACCGCAACGGACATCTGCCGGTAGTTATCTCTGCCAAGGCGCTTGCTTTTGCGCCAAAACCTGTGTGACATTCCGGCAAACTTCTCCTTCCGGTGTGTGACCATGCGCGGCTTCTTAACGGCTCTTACGCTTTCGACTTTCCTGGTACAGCCTGTCTTCGCGCAAGGTGTGAAGGAGCCGGCCAATGTAACCAGCACTAGCATCCTGACGACGCCCACAAAGAAGACGCAGACGACCCAGGCGGCCTCGCGGCCCACCGCCGTCCGGAACCTTACCGGCAGCCTGCCTGCAGGAAAGACGGCCCAAGGGGTCTGGAGAGATGGCAAGCTGATTGCCGTGCCTCGGTGAGGTCCCAAGCAACCGTGAAGGAACGGTGATCGCCTCCCTGACGTTCTCGCTCGGGAGATATCTCATGAAACGATTAGTCTTGATCGCTGCTGCGCTTCTTGTGCCCTCCAGCATCTGGGCCCCAAGCACCGGGGCCCAGGGCGTCTATGATCCGTCGACCCCCAATCGGAACGTAATCATCGTCAATCCATCGCAGCCCTCGCCAAGCACGGCGACGCCGAATATTCCGAGCCAGATTCAGCCACCTGTGGTCAGCGGAGGGCGCGCGCGCCCCTATTACGGAAACAGAACGCGGGGTAGTGGATCGAGCAGGCGATAGTCGTACCCGTCCAAAACCAGGTCTGTTGCCGGTTGACGGTTGGAACGCGTGGCTGCCCTACGGCAGAGCGACTATTGTGCGCTAGGCGTCATCCCCCGCCGGACGGAAAGTTGCTGGACTTGAGAGCCATTCCGCTGACGCGGAAGCGAACATTTCCCGCCAAGTACAAATAGTCCGAGGTCGTACTGCTGACGGTCCGCACCTCGACATAGGTCAGCATGATCGAACCGACGCTAGGGGTCACCTGGGTAATGTCGACGAACCGGGCCCCCGGGGAACAGCTTTTGGTCGAGGCCATAGAAGATCTTTTCACGCTCTGACCACAGGACGAAGTGACCGCCGGCCTTCTGATCAACGGCTTCGTATTGCGTATGGATGACTTGCGGATATTCGATCTGGCCTGCCGTTGCGGAATGAGTCCCAAACCAGATCACCAGAGCCAGGAAAGCAACGTTGCGGACCACGGGCTAAAATCCTCGCGAGCTAAAGCGCGAAGCCTGCCTTCGATTTGGCTTTCTTGCAATCGGCCAAGGTATAGATTGAGGAGGAAGAGATAAGGGACTTCCCGCTAGCCAGTGGTCATCCTTATGTCTCGTGTTGGAGCTATCGCTTGTGCGACCCTTTCGACATCACCACTCGCTAGCTTACGCACGGCGGTTTGCGGCGCTGTCTCAAGCGGTCATCATTGCTGGTGAACTGGCCCTTGGTCTGGCCTGTTCGCCTCCATGTCTTGCTCAAACCGAGCCAGAGCACTCGCTTAACGATTACCTTCCACCAAGCGAGCCCGAACTGACGCGTGAGGAATGGCGGCAGCGGATCGAAGATGCAAGGCGACGGGGCAAGGAGGTCGCGCGCGAGCGGCGCGAACACCCCGAACTCTACGTGCCGGTCCCGGAAGATCCAGAGATCGTCGCAACCGAGCGGGTGCTCAACGACGAAAGCTTGCAGCGAGGCGACATCATCTCGACCAAGAAGGGGATGTTCATCTACCAAGGGCGATCGGATCAACCGCGTCGCGAGCAGGACTTTGTGCCGATCGCCCCGAAAGCGGCGCGTTGAAAGTTCACGGCAAGCCAGGCAGCAGGGCTAAATCGCCCGAACGTCAGTACCGCCGCAAAATCTGGTTGAACTTGGGATCGGTCCCCTGGCTGGCCTCCAGAAGCAGCGACTTGCCTTGCGGCGTCGCCTGCACGTAGGCCGCGATCAGAAGCTGCTCGTAACGAGCGCGGTTGGCAAGCGCCGAGCGAATGTCCGATTGCGCCAGCAGCTTGATCTCTTCGTCGGCTGCCGCCGCGCTCGAGGTCACAGTCTGGATCCGCGCGAAGGCAACGGCGATCGGCACGGCGCCGGTCAGGTAAGACATTTTCACCGCAGGCGTCACCGGCTCGCCCGCCTGCGCCTTCAGCGTGCCGAGCGTGAGCCATAGCGCCGGCCGGATCGGCGATACTTTCAGGGCCGCAACCACGGCATCTTGGGCCGCCTTGTTCTCGGTAGCCCTGCTGTTCGCATCGGCTGCGGGATGGTGAAGAAAGTCCGCGGCTTTCGCGGCCGCGTAGTTCGCAAGCAAGTCGCCATCGAATGAAAACGGCGCCAGAACGCCCGATGAGGCTACATTGACCTTCTCGGGCGGAAACTCGCCCAAGAACAAATCGCTCGCCCGAAAGTTCGATCGCGTGAGATCGCCATAAAGTCCCAATCCGGCATAAAGCAGCAATATCACTGCGATGCAGGCGCCAACGATGCGAAGCAAGATCATGCGGCTCATAATGAATTAGAGAGGCTCGTGAGGCGGAGCGCGGGAGTTGGCCAGCAACTCTGCAAAAGCCCTAAAGTGCGAGCAGACTATCGCCCTGGATCGTGAGCAAGGTCAAGTTGCCGGTCGCATAAGCGCCGGTGTCGATATTGATCCGGTTTGGGCGGATATCGGGAGCGCTGACCGGGGTATGGCCGTGGACGACATATTTGCCGAAGCGTCTGTCGGACTCGAGGAATTCCTCGCGGATCCAGAGCAGATCCTCGTCCTTTTGACGTTCGAGGGCTACCCCGGGCTTGACGCCGGCGTGAACAAAAAAGAAGTCGCCACACGCGAAGGACGAGCGGAGCTGCTGAAGAAAGGAAAGATGCTCCGGCGGAAGCGCGCGCCTCAAGCCCTCGATCAGCTCAATCTGCTCCTCCGGCGTCGGATTCATCGTCGGGTTAATGCCGTAGGAGACAAGGGTCAGCAGGCCTCCGTAGTGGCGCCATTCCTGCAACCGTGCCGGATCCTTGAGGACCTCGAGCAGGAAGACCTCGTGGTTGCCCTTGAGACAGACCGTCTCATGCGATTTCGAGCGCTCGATCAGGATATCAAGCACGGCGCGTGAGTCCGGGCCCCGGTCAACATAGTCGCCAAGAAAGACCTGGATGGCTCGCTTCGGAGCAGAGCGAGCAAGGTCGGCGTCGATGACGGTTAAGAGCGACTGAAGCAAGTCGGCCCGTCCATGCACATCGCCGATGGCATAGATCCTCACGCCGTCGGGGAGCCGAGGCTTAACGTTCTTACGAAAGCGCTTGGAAAGGCCCATCAGCTGGTCGAATCACATCTGGCGTCATGAATGGACGTCATGGTCGCTCATAGCAGAACAAGTTACGTACCGGTATTCTTAATTCTTTCTGACGGAGTCGCGGCCGTTTTGATTAAAGGGTTGCTCGCTCTTTGAGCCGGATTTCAAGACGTCTCGCGTAGTGTTTCCCCAACAAGAATGGGGAGCGCGACATGCGCAAATTTGTAAAGTTTCTGGCGATTGCTGCCGCTCTATTTGCTGGGGCGGCTCAGCACAAGGTCGAGGCCGCTTTTGTTGGTGCGCCGTTGGCATTGCGCGGCGCGATCCAGTACATCAAGTTCGACCAGCCGACCTTGGCGCCGATGGCATTCACGATTTTTTGCCTGAAGTACGAGGGCGAGTGTAAGCCGCGACCGCAGCAAATCGTGTTCAGGGGCGGTCGTCTGAAGCTCACGGCCGAGCGCATGGCCCAGCTTCAGGAGGTCAATCAGCGGGTCAACAGTGCGATCCGATCCGAGGCCAATTTGGAAGGGCTGCGCGGGGAGAAGTGGCTGCTGCACCCGACCAGCGGCGACTGCAACGACTACGCCGTGACCAAACGTCACGATCTGATCGCCAAGGGTTTTCCGGCACGATCGGTGTTGCTCAGTGAGGTCGTGACGACCTGGGGTGAGCATCACCTCGTGGTGGTGGTGCGCACGTCCTCCGGCGATCTCGTGCTGGACAATCTCACCGGGCATATCCTGCCCTGGTCGAAGAAGTCCTATCGCTGGGTCCGCATCCAGATGCCCAAGAATCCGAACTACTGGGCCTCACTTGGCGGCGATCGCAACGCCTAACGGATGCATCACCGCTGGCAAATTCCGGCCAGCCATCATCCGCGGTGGTCTCACCGTGCCAGCTCCGCAGGATTCCGTGGCAGGCCCGTCTCTCGAAGTCTTCCGATCCGACAGGATCGGTGCGCTCGCTCCGCTCAACGGCGTCCGCGCGCTTTTTCCTCGTTACCTTTTTCTCGCCCCTTTCCGTTCGCGACTGCGGCCGCCTGCACCTCGGCAAGGTTCTCGATATCCTCCAGCCGTGAATGTTTCCACCGTGACCACAGACGGCAGGAATCTCATTCACGAATTCCTGGCCGAATGGCCGGTCGTAGGATGATCTGTGCGCGGCAATGACCTTCAACAGACCAGGGAACAAATACATCCAAAGATTGTTAAAGTTATTGTTTGATCGGTTCGCATTCAGCTGGTGAGCCGTACTTTGAGAGGTGTTTTGTGAATTCCCCCTCCGCACCAACGGGGAGCACAAGATGCGCAAGGCTGCGAGATTCTTGGCGAGCGTCTCGATCGTATCGAGTTGGGTTCCACACCACGCGGAAGCGGACTTGATAACCTCTCCAATGGAGCTGCGCGGCGCAATTCAATACATCAAGTTCGATGCGACGACCCTGCCGCCGATGGCGTTCACGATGTTCTGCCTCAGATACGAGAATGAGTGCAGGCCTCACCGGAGGGTGTTCAGAGGCGGCCGGCTCAGGCTGACGCCTCAGCGCTGGACCGAGCTCAACCAAGTCAACCGTCAGGTGAATCTTGCGATCCGACCGGAACCCAATCTGGAGGGCTTGACAGGCGAGAAGTGGCTTCTGCATCCCGCCAGCGGCGACTGCAACGACTACGCCGTAACAAAACGCCACGATCTGATCGCGAAGGGCTTTCCGGCGCGCTCGGTGCTGCTCAGCGAGGTCGTGGTGCCTTCGGGTGAGCACCATCTCGTCGTCGTGGTGCGCACCTTCTCCGGCGATCTCGTGTTGGACAATCTCACCCGTCACATCCTGCCCTGGTCGAAGAAGCCCTATCGCTGGGTCCGCATCCAGATGCCCAACAATCCGAACTACTGGGCATCACTGGGCGGCGAGCACGACGCCTGGTAACCCGCGCTTCATCGTGAGGACTGGCTGACGCTCTGCGACAGCCCCAGTCCCACGATCACCGCAAGGCAAAGGATTGCTGCCGGGTGCAGCAGTCCCGGACCGGCGAAGCTCTGAACAAGCACGAAGACAACGCAGGCCGCCGCCGCCGCAGGGAAGAACGAGTCGCGGCCGCGCTGCAAAGCGCCGAAGAACAAGCGTCCCAGAGCCATCATGCCCGCCAGCAGCGCGGCAGAAAGACCGATCCATCCCAAATCCGCGAAGATGGCAAAAGCCGTTGAGGGCGCCATCAAAGCCGCGCCGGAATCGCTTTGATAGATCCTGGCCACGGCCGAAAAGGTCCCTGCGCCCGCACCGAACCATCGTGTGTCGGCCAACATGCGTTCAAGCGCGGCTCTGGTTTCGGCCTCCACATCGGGGACAAGCCGCAAAAGAATCGGCCCGGCATTCTTTTCGAAGAGGAAGCTCAGGACGATAACCGTTCCGATCAGCGCGGCTAGCGACAGCGCGCCGGCCGCCAACGGCGACAGATCGAGCCGGCGAATGACGAGGATCAGCAGAATTAGCACGAAGCCGAAGGCTACGGCGATCGCGCTGTTCGTGCCGGACAAGCCAAAGATCGCAACCGCGCTAGCCAGAGCGCCTACAAGGCCGCAAAGGCCGATGGCGACCGACCGAACGACCGAGTGACGCGTTTCGGCCCGCTCGGCGGCCAGCTGCATGACAGCTAAATTCAGCATGACCCCGAGGCCGGCAAAGCTTGTCGCCAGGTCGGCGGGCGCGGCAGCCATAAGTCCCGGCGAGAGCCAATGCAGATCCAAGGCCAGGGCGCCGACCGTTGCTATGCCGCTCAGGACAAAAAGAACCAATTCGGCGCGGCCGCGCTCGCGGACCACCACGATGGTAACGCCGAGAAGAGCGAGAGCGGCAAGCGCCAAGAACAGCGCATTCAACGTCAAGCCGAGGTCGGCCGTGATTGGCCCAAAGGCCAGCCCGCCCAAGGCATCGTGTACACTCGCCCAGATCGGATGGGCCGAGTTCAGCCAGAGCGGCGCGAGCTGGGCGGCGATACAAAGAGGAATGGCGATCAGAACCCAGCGGCTCCAAGCGGTGGCACGCAGATGGTGCTCGTAATCGGCCTTTCGTGCGCTGAAGGCGGCGGCCAATAGGCTTAAGGCCGCAGCCATCATCCCGAGCTGTGCGCCGAATTTGGCGCCGGCAATTTCGAGAGCGGATGCAGAAACGAAGGAAACGATGAGAGCAAAATAAGCGAAGGACAAACGGGCGCCTGATAAGGAATCCTGAACCGGTCAGGTCACCATACTAGCCGTCGATCGGTTTTCAAACAGAGGTCTGGGCGTAGCGCGGGGAAGCGCTTCCTGCATGCACAACAAGTGGAGCCCGTTCGACGGTTCGCCGGGAAGGTCTTCGAGCACCGTTGAAGTGTGATCAGCGGGCCGTTTTGAGTGGCCGAGCAAACACCCGGGCGGCACGAGAGCCGGCAAGGGCAAAGCGCGCCGCCGAACCGAAGAGATAACCGGCCTGGAGAGCAACGGCCGCGAGCACCAGGTTCTTCAGGCCTTCAAGGAAGCTGACATCGGCCATCCATCCAACCGGGATGGCGGCGAGCACCATGACAAAGGTTAGCGGCAGGAGCACGAAGACGCGAAAGCGTTGGCCCAGCACCGCACCTCCAAGAAAACTCAAAATCAAAAGCTCGGTCATCCGAAACACTCCGTGCTCCGGACCTTAGGTTCCGCCCCCTGAAAAGACCCTTAAGTCGTATGGCTAAATTTTGTCTATTGGCCGCAATTTGCCAGTAACGAGCTATAAGCCTCGCGGAGCCCGTTCAACGCCACCACGCCTTTGATTTCGCTGTCGCTTTCCTTGATCACCACGGAGAGCGAGCGCGTCGTCTGCCACTTGCCGGCGGCAAAGGCGAAGACCTCGTCAGGCAAAAGGACGGCGGCACCCGCTGCGGCCATGCTGGCCTCGAACGTCAGGGTACCCCCGCCATGGGAGGAGATCGTCACTCGCGGACGGCTCCGTGGCGGGAAGGGGCGGATGAGCGCAACCAAAACGTCGGTCTTGCCCTTGGGAGCGCAGCGGACGATCAGGCCGGCGAAATCCGGGTCGGATTGCATCGTCTCGGCGGTCTTGGTGATGGCGGCGAAGCTCTCGCCCTCCTTGGGGCCCTGGGTTCGGCTGAACTTCCAAATAGAGGAGGAGGCTGCGATCTCAACGAAGGGACGCCCCAGGCGCGGGGTTTCGTATCCCGGTCCGGCGACCAACCAACCTGTCAGAGCAAGGGAAAGAAGCGACAAGAGCAACGCCGGAACTCCTCATGAGACAGGCGGAGCATTAGCAGAGCCACGCGGGGGAGAACGCCTCGCCCATCGGTTGAGCGTTTGCCCGCCGATCGGGCACAAGAATTACAACAAACAGTCACAAAGGGTTAGCGGGGGTTCCGAAGTAGTGGCGCGGGCGCAACACCGGCGGACTCATTGCGCCGTTAACCACCGGTTTCGGCGTGGAACCCTTGTCGAGCCACCCGCTAGACCGTACGAGTTTGAGGTAATTCGGGACGATCGGGGGCCATTCATGCATTCCTTTGCCAAGACTTATGTATTCAAGCCGGCTTTTCTGGCCGTCGCGTTGGCGCTGGGGGCTTGCTCGACCAATCCCGGCTCCGGCCCGTTAACGGATGACGTCAACAACCACATTCAGACCGCAAGCGCGCCGGCCTACGAGCTCGTGCCGATCAATCCGGCGACGGTCAACATTCTACACACCCATGAACCGAAGGGTCTCGCGGGGGCGTTCACGGACAAACGGCCGCCGGCCAGCATCGTGTTCGGGATCGGCGACGTCGTCAGCGTGACCATCTTCGAAGCTGCCGCGGGTGGTCTGTTCATCCCGGCCGAAGCCGGCGTCCGTCCGGGCAACTTCGTGACGATCCCGGACCAGTCCGTGGACAATGACGGCTTCATCACCGTGCCGTATGCCGGTCAGGTCAAGGCGGCAGGCCTGACCGCGCTGCAAATCCAGCGCTCGATCATCGAGAAGATTGGCAACCGTGCCATCGAGCCGCAGGCAGTTGTTGCGATGGCCTCGCAGCGGACGCAGCTGATCAGCGTGCTCGGTGAGGTCAATACGCCGGCGCGCTATCCGGCGAGCGCAGCGGGTGCGAAGGATAAGGTGCTCGACGCGATCACCCGCGCCGGCGGCATCAAGGGTCAAGGCTTTGAGACCTGGGTCATGCTGGAGCGTGCCGGTCGGCGGGCAACCGTGCCGTTCGAGAATCTGGTCATGAGCCCGGAGAACAACATCTATGTTCGTCCGGACGACAGCATCTACGTCTACCGCGAGCAGCAGAAGTTCCTGGCATTCGGTGCCAGCGGCCAGAGCGGCGAGTTCAACTTCGATGCCTGGCGCATCAACCTTGGCGAAGCGGTCGGCAAGGCGGGTGGCCTTCTGGACGGTCAGGCGGATCCGGCATCGGTGTATCTGTATCGCCGCGAGCCGCGTGAGGTCGCAGCCCAGCTTGGCATCGACGTCAGCAAGTACACAACCGAGACGATCCCGGTCATCTTCAACGTGAACTTCCGCGATCCGGGTGGCTTCTTCCTCGCCACCAAGGTCATGATGAAGAACCAGGACATCATCTACGTCTCGAACTCGCGCAACGTCGAGGTCACGAAGTTCCTGACCTTCCTCCGGGTGATCATGGCGACCGGCAGCGACGCGGTGAACCTGTCGAACGACGCGCTGATCTTCCGCAACAACATCAAGTTGGCGCCGTAAGGCCGGAGCCAACCTGATCCACGAAAACGATGGCACCGGGCTTTGTCCCGGTGCCATTTTCGTTTAGCAATCACGGCTGTTCGAGTTTGGATCAAGGCACCACGGAGCAAGGCTCACCGGTGATCGGTCACCCCGCAGGGTCGCAAGGGCTTCATGCGCTTTGGACGGCAAGCATTCTGGTGTTTTCTGGCTCTGGTCGTTGCAGGGCCTGCTTTGCTCGGCAAGGCTGCCGGCGAGGCTCGGCAACTCGGCGTTCGCCATCGGATCGACGTGGTGGTCTCAGCTGAGCCCGATGCACCAATTTTTCGGCACCTGCGCGGGGCGAAGGGCGAGCTCTTCTTCACCGTCCGCCTGTCGGCGAACGCGAAGGAGAGCCGGTTCTTCGGAATGCTGCACCCCTCGTTCTCGGACATTGTCGTTCCCGACGGCGCGGCCAAACCTCTCGTCCGGCAGAGCAAGCTATGGGAGGAAGAGGTCTGCCATCAGCGTCGCGGGCTTCCGAAAGTGACGGTGACCCAGCTCGCGGGACATTTTGGCGAAGGGGAGGGGCGGATTGAGTTCTCCGGCATCAACCGCCACATCGGCCTTCTGGTCCCGCCGGATGAATTAACCCCTGGAATAAAACTCGATTCGGAGAGTGATGATCTTGGGCTATTCTACGGCTTCCGGGCGCAGACCCGGGTCAGCCGCCTCAACGTGGACCTGAAGATCTATCCGATCGATTGCTTCCTCTAGAGCGAGAGCCAAGGCCGGCTAACCGACGATGCGCCTTCTGCTTCCCCATATGAGTTGGTCTTGGAGCTGGCCCGCGACCTTCATCCTGTTCTTCGTCGTGGCCAGTGCGCCGTTTCCATTCGGCTCGACCAACGACCTCTCGATCGCGTTCTGGTGCCTGTGCCTGGGGCTCGCCTTGATGGTGGCGCCCACGCGCGACTTGCGCCGGCCCCATCTCTGGATGATCGCGGGCATCGGGGTGATCGTCGCGAGCTACGCCTTCGTGCTGCATGAGCAGCTTTCCGATCATCCCTGGATCGCGCCGTTCAATCCGATCTGGAAGCAGGCGTCGGATCTGTTGGGCGTGCCGATTGCGCCGTCGGCGTCCATCGTCAAGAACGAGGCGTTCTTCGCCTTGGGCGCGCCGCTTGCGAACATTCTGGCGCTCCTGCTCGGAATCACCGTCGGCGCGAACCGCGAGCGCGCCCGGCAAATGCTCTGGGTTATCGCCGTTTCCGGCAGCCTCTACGCGCTCTACGGCGTGCTGTCGTTCCTGATCGAGCCGACCATGATCCTGTGGCGGGACAAGACCGCCTATCTCGGCAGCGTCACCGGCACCTTCATCAACCGCAACACGGCGGCGGCCTATTTCGGCTCCTGCGCGGTGATCTGGATGCTGCTGATCCTCGAGGACGTCCGCCGCCGTCTTCCCGAGCGGCACCTGATCTGGAAGCGCGTTTCGCACGATGTCGCCGAGATCCCGCCGCGCCAGATCCTGCCGCACCTGGCCGCGCTGCTGATCTGCCTGATGGCGATGTTCATGACCGGCTCGCGCGCCGGCGTCAGCCTGTCGCTGCTCGCGATGATCGTCGCCTTCACCATATTCCTGCGCAAGGACCTGCCGCCGCGGACCGGAATCTGGATCTCGCTCGGCTCCGGCGTGGTGGTGGCGCTTGGCCTGATGCAGCTGCTCGGCGGCCGCGTCTCCAGCCGGTTCGACAGCCAGGGCCTGGTCGACGAGGGCCGCATCGAGGCGTGGAAGTCCACGCTGCGAATCATCGCCGACAATCCCTGGTTCGGGACCGGCATGGGCACCTTCCAATGGGCCTTCCCGCCCTACCGCAGCCCCAACATTTCGATTCGCGGCATCTGGGATATTGCGCACTCGACCCCGCTGGAGCTCGCCTCCGACGTCGGCATCCCGATGGCGCTTTTGGTGGCGGCCGCATGGGCGGTCCTGTTCGTGATCCTGGGATGCGGCGTGTTCGCCCGGCGCCGCGATGCCATCATCCCGCTGGCGGCGGCGGCGACGGCGAGCCTGTCGCTGCTGCATTCGTGCCTGGATTTCACGCTGCAGATCCCCGGCTATTCCATTCCGTTCTTTGCGCTTTTCGGCGCCGGCCTGGCGCAATCGTTCCGCATCCGCAAGGCTCGCCCGGACGTTGTGCAAGGCGCTGTGGAAGGCGCTGTGGAAGGCGCTGTGAAAGGCCGGCAAGCCAGGCGGACCATTGCGGCCGAAAAAGCCGTCCCCACGCACGTCTGAGCTTCACAGAACTGTCTATTTTTGAAGCAGTTGCTGCCTTAACGAAGTTTTCAGTATGAGTGGACAGCCGGGGGTTGTTCCGCTAGTTTTGCGCTGCACGCATCACTTGCCCGAAGCTACGGGTAGCTGATTTCAGGAGGAATTTATGGGGTTTGTTAAGTTTACGCTTCGTCTGGCCGCGGCCGCGGCCCTCGCCGCGACCATTTCGAGCGCTGCCAGCGCAGCCGTTTATCCGCCGCAGCGCCAGCTGCCGCCGCAGGTCATTTCGGAGTTCAAGGCGACGCCGGGCACCCTGTTGCAGCAATTTCCGGCCGGTGCGCAGCTGATCTCGCGCGTGCGCGACCTCGGCGCGTCTGATCCCACCACGCTTCCGGCCCTGATCGCGCTCCTCAAGGACCCCGCGACGACCAAGGACCAGATCCGCGCGATTACGGCTGGCCTCGCTCAGGTTGCCCGCATGGCCGCGCAGACCGACCAGGCTTTCGCCAATGAGATCCAGACCGCGATCGCCGGCAGCGGCAACCCCGACGTGATCGCAGCTTACCAGGCCGCAACCGGCGACGTCGCGATCGCGGCGGCTGGCGGTGGCGCAGGCGGCGGCGGCTCCGGATCGGGCGGCCCGATCGGCAATCCCGGCAACACCGGGGGCAGCGCCAACGGCGCGCCGACCTTCGGCGGCCTGCACTACGCGACGGAGCACAGCTCCAACGCCTCGGCCGGCGTGACCGGCACCACCAACGCCGCCAACCGCATCAGCACGCGCTGACCGTAATTGCCCGGAGGCCATGAGCCTCCTGGCTGCCTCATTCGCGATCCAGTCAAAGCGGCGCGCGTCATCGCGCCGTTTTGCATTTCGGCCGTTAAGCTTCATGTGAATTGGCAGGGGCTCGGCGCATTGCGCTGCATCAATTCAGTTCTGGTTGCAATAAGGCCGTGCTATTCTGGCGTGCGGCCTCATTCTTGTGCGAGCGCTTCGCGAACGCTGAGCCTGCGTTGCCGGACTTTCAATCCTTCAGTGTTTAACGGATTGCTTTTGGGAATTGCCCGATGCTGCAAGTGAATAAGCCGACCTCGGAGATCAACCGCGGCTATGCCGAGGCCGAAAGCTCGCCGACCCAGACGCTCAGCTCCTACATCGAGACCGTCCGCCGGCAGTTTCCCACAATACTAACCATTGTGTCGGCTTGCTTGATCCTGGCGGTGCTCTATCTCTTCACCGCGGCGCCTCTGTTCACCTCCACCGCCTCCATGGTGATCGACACCCGCAAAGTGCAGCTCTTCCAGCAGCAATCGGTGCTCGGCGATGTCGCAGTCGACTCCGCGACAGTGGAGACTCAGGTCGAGATCCTGAAATCCGAGAACATCAGCCTCGCCGTGATCCGTGATCTGCATCTGGTCGACGATCCCGAATTCACCGGCGGGGGTGGTGGCCTGCTTGGTACGGTCATCGGTTCGATTACCGGCATGTTTTCCAGCGGCGATGCGCCTTCGGAATTCGAACTGACGCGGAAGGCGCTGGAGCGCTTCGAGAAGAACCGCACGATCAAGCGAGTTGGCCTTACCTACGTCATGGAGATAGGCTTCACCTCGCGCGATCCCCAAAAGGCCGCGAAAATTGCCAATGCGATCGCTGACGCCTATATTGTCGATCAGCTCGAGGCGAAATACCAGGCCACCCGTCGCGCCAGCGTCTGGCTGCAGGACCGCATCAGGGAGCTGCGCACCCAGGCCTCCGCCGCGCAGAAGGCGGTGGTCGATTTCAAGCAGGCCAACAACATCGTTGATGCTGGCGGGCGCCTAATGAACGAGCAGCAGCTCGCCGAAGTCAACAGCCAGCTCATCATGGCGCATGCGGCCACCGCCGAGGCCAGGGCTCGGCTCGACCGCATGAACGATATGCTCAAGCAGGAGATACCGGACGCCAACGTCACCGACGCGCTGAAGAACGACACCATCGTCAAGCTGCGTGGGCAATATGTCGACATGGCTTCGAAGGAATCGATCTGGTCGATGAAGTACGGCTCGGATCACCTCGCGGCGGTCAACCTGCGTAGGCAGATGGCGGAGATCAAGAAGAACATCCAGGATGAGCTCAAGCGCATCCAGGAATCCTACAAGAGCGACTACGACATCGCAGTGACCCGCGAAGAAAGCATCAAGGGAAGCCTTGCCAATGTCGTCTCGGAATCGCAGCTCACCAACCAGGCGCAGATTCAGCTGCGCGAGCTCGAGAGCAGCGCGCAGTCCTACCAGGCGATGTACGATAATTTCCTCCAGCGCTACATGGAAAGCGTGCAGCAGCAATCGTTCCCGATCACCGAGGCGCGGGTGATCAGCGCGGCGACGACGCCGCTCGTGAAGAGCGCTCCCAAGTCGCTGATCATTCTTGCGGCCGCACTCTTTGGTGGCTTATTCCTTAGTTTTGGCGCCGCGATGGCGCGCGAATTTACCGATAAGGTGTTCAGGACCACTGGACAGGTGGAGGAGATGCTGGGCACGAACTGTATTGCTATCCTACCATCGTTGGGTGGGGCCGGCGCGCCTCCGGCCATCGGCCAGAGGCTCGCTAGGAAAAAAGACAGTCCGCAGCCGGATCTCCTGCGCTACGTGATTGACAACCCGCTATCTCGCTTTGCAGAGGCTGTCCGCTCGCTGAAGGTGGCGGTCGATCTCAATTCGATCGTTCGCGAGAATCGCGTCCTAGCCGTGACCTCGACTCTTCCGAACGAAGGCAAGAGCACCCTGTCGACTAATCTCGCCCAATTGATCGCGCACAGCGGCGCGAGGGTAATTCTGGTCGATAGCGATCTGCGCAACCCCTCACTGTCGCGCGCGCTGGTACCGAACGCCAAGGTCGGCTTGGTCGACGTCGTCGCGCAGAAGGCCCAGCTCGAGGATGCGCTGATCATCGATCCCGAGACCAAGCTCTCGATCCTTCCGACCGGCACCACCTCGAAGCTGCTGCATACGAATGAAATCCTCGCCTCGAAGGCGATGCACGCGCTGATCACGCAGCTTCGGTCGAAATTCGACTACGTGGTACTCGACATGCCTCCCATGGCGCCCGTCGTTGACGTGCGCGTCACCTCCACCTTCGTCGATTCCTATGTGTTCGTCGTCGAATGGGGCAAGACCAAGATGGACGTGGTCAAACACAATCTGCGCGGCTCGCCTGAGATCCAGGACAAGCTGCTCGGCGTGGTTTTGAACAAGGCCGACACCAAGATGTTGGCGCGGTATGAGTCCTATCACGGCCGGTATTACTATCAGAAGTATTACGCCCGTTACGGGTATGTGGAATAGCTCTCCGTCAATGTGGCGCACGTTGCCTCGCGGGCTGCTGCTGCTGTGGGGCCTCCTTGGGGTCTTCTGGTCATCATTCGCGCTACCTTCATTCTCGCTGACGGCACCGGCTCGCGAGGTGGCGACACGCATCATTGCGGATGAGCGTTTCAAACGTAGTGCTCTGAGCGAGATGCTGGCCCGCATGAAAATCGCTCCGCGGCCGTGCGTCGTCCAGCCAGAGTTTTCGCGAGCCGATGCCCTAATCACTCTGCGCACAGCCGAAGAGGTCCTGCAGCGGAAGAGCTCGGAGGAAGCGGATCGTGAAGTCGAAAGTGCAGAGAACAAGATCAGGATCGGGCTTGCCATGACCCCAAGCGATTCCTTTCTCTGGCTAATGCTGTATTCGGTGCAGACAGTCCGCAAAGGCTTCGATCTCCCGAACATAGCTAATCTCGATCAGTCCTACTACGAGGGCCCCAATGAGGGCTGGATCTCGCTTCGCCGGAACCGGCTCGCATTAGCTGTTTTCCCATTGCTGAGCGAAAACACACAAGAGTCCGTAATTGCAGAATTTGCGAAGATGGTGGATTCAGGCTTCATCGACGACGCAGCTATGAACTTGGCTGGCGTAGGATGGCCTTATCGTGACCGATTGCTGAGTAGTCTGCAGCAAGTGGATATCACGGATCGTCTGAGCTTAGCTCGGCAGTTGTCGCGGGATAGCGTCAAGGTTGTCGTGCCTGGAACTGAAACGGAGGAGAGGCCTTGGCGATGAGCCTGTCAGTTCTCCGAGATTGGCACGTCGTGAGCGGTCTAGTCGCTCTTGCCGTTTTGGGCGCCGCCGAGACTCCCGCCCACTCGCAAACGGCGGTAGGTGCAAATGCGGCCAGACTCACGATGCAGGGGCCCGCCGAATCCGGCGGCTCAAATATCATTCGAGATGCATTGAACCGCCCATGTTTAGATGTCGAGGCAGCGGCAAGACCGCACGCGACTAATCGCGACGTCGTTGACCATGTTGTGAGTGTCAAGAACAATTGTCCTCGATTGATAAAGATGAAAGTTTGCTATTTCAATTCAGACAACTGCAATTCCTTCGATCTAACTGGCTATAAGCGTATCGACACCGTGCTTGGAACGATGACCGGGATAAAGATGTTCAAATACACGATTTTCCAGCGCTAACAGAGGGATTTGCGCTTGTACTCACCCGCAATCACCGATGAGCAATCCCAATCCATTCAAGATCCGAAACTTGGGTTGGTTCAAGGCGGAGTCACAGCCGTTATCCCAACTCACAACTCTCAAGCTACAATCGCAAGAGCTCTAAGGTCCGTCTTTAGTCAAGAGTATAGCAAATTATCCAGCGTCCTTGTGATTGATGACGCATCCACCGACAAAACCGTTGAGCTAGTCCAGCAGCTTGCTTGTGAAGCGCCTCCACATATCGAACTGAAATTGATCGGAAATCGAGATAACTCAGGAGGAGGATTCTGCCGGAATCGAGGAATTGATGCATCGAAAACAGAATTCGTAGCCCTATTGGACGCAGACGACGAGTGGACGCCAAATCACCTTTCCACTTCGATATCTACTCTTTCCGAACGTCGGCTGGATCTGGTGTTTGCATCGCCAGAGCACTTCTCAAACGGTCCCAAGTACAAGTCCGGCTCATCGCCCCTAGAGTTCATTTTTGTGCATGGCGGGATCGCACAAACTAGCAGCTTTGTTTTCCGGAATTGGTCCTGCCTTCGCTTTGATGAAACACTACTCAAGCATCAAGATTTTGATTTCATCATGAGCGCATTCAGACGAGGACTCGCGATTGATCAACTCAGCCAGTTCACGACCAAGTATCACGATGTTAGAGGAATTCGTTCTCGCGTAAGCAAGCAACGGCGCCCAAAGAGTTCGAGGCGCTTTCTGTTGAAGTGGCGCAGGCAAATGTCAGCCGACGCGCGCCTGTGCTTCTTGGTGCGATTCCATTTCTACAATCGAGGCAGCATCGATTTTGGTATGGCGGCATGGGCGCTGACCCGTGTTGCTCGTTCAAACATAGCAACTTCTGTCAAATTGCGTCTTGTTCGCAGTATTCTCAAAGGGTTGCTTCCGCGGTAATGCTGGTCTGGTTGGAAGGGCGCGGCTCCCGTCTGAGCCTCGTCCGTGAGGACAGCCATCTAAAAACCGATAGCGCAACAGTAGTTTATCAGCCACGGGCAGGTCGATCGATGTTTTCAAGCTTTGCAGCGCTGCTGGTCCTTTCTCTCATGCTGGCAGCCTTAATAGTTGGTTGGGCATTCTCGTGGGTGTCGCGATCACCGGCAACGAGATACTGGCCACTCGACATTCATCTTCTGAACTCCTCCTTTTTTCTACTTCTCGACTTTCAATTCTTACTCGCGTCGCAATACAGCAGCTTCCGCATAGGGGAACAAACGCTAAATTGCAGCGACGCAACATTGCTGACCCTTCAACTTGGGAACGCGATCGTATTCTGTGTCTATACAGGCTTACTTGAAACCTTTGTGACGCGGAAGATTGCGCGGAATAGTCGTCCCACAAGCCCGCATGGCCGTATCGCGTCGATCATATTGTTTCTTTTGATCGGTGGCGTGGTTTGCGGAGTCTTGGCATGGAGCATAATTTCATTGGGAATCGGCGGCCTATTGGAACTCGTTGGAGCACGGCAATACAGAAATGACTTTGTGTTCGTGATTCTGAATGCCTCTCCGTTCGCGCTTGTGGCTTGCTTGTATGTAATCTTCTACGCAAGGTCGTTAGCTTTTAGCTTGTTAGCAGTTTCGATCGCCGCGGGCGTAGCAGTACTGTCTGGCGGTCGCGGCAACATAGTCTCCGCATTTCTGCTCCTGGTCTGTGCGTGTCTAGCCAATGGTCGTCCGCTAAATCCTTACCGAACTCTAGTTCTTGGGGTTCTTCCGCTGATCCTGCTTCTTCAAGCCTATACGACATACGTAAGGTACGCGGGTTTTCAGAAGATCGAGCGGGGAGAAGATATCTGGTTTGGACAAGTAGTTGAGTCGGAAACCTTTGCGATCTGGAAGAGCGTGTATGCAGTATCAGAAGGCGATTTCACCCTCCCGTATCCATTTTATAGCTTGTCGGCCTCCCTCTTTTTTCCGGTGCCCAGATCGATTGCGGCTTTCAAGCCCGAACCTCCAAGCACGATTTTTACCAAGGTGATTAGCCCTGTTCGTTTCGAGAATACTGGCTCCGAGATCACGCTCTCCGGACTAGGGACTTTGATGGCAGAGTTCGGTCCTTTTGCGGGTGCCGTTTTGTTTGGAGGTCTTCTTGCGGGCATTTCAGGCTTGCAATATCGGCTCTCAATGAACCACAACCGCCAAACTGAAGCGTTTGTACTATACTTCTACGTTTTCTCTCTTTGGAGATCCGACATGTTTACGGCGTCGCGTGTTCTCTGGACTTTTCTTCTTGTGACCGGCGTCTTTCTAGGGCTTCGATTGGCACTCTCGCTGCTAGCGCCTCAGTCATCTGCGCGTCTCGTTGCGTAAGAAATTCACCGACTCACTCTGCGGACCGGAAAGATCGATCCTGCCGGGAATAGAACTGTCTCTCACGACGCAATTTGCGGCGCTCGGAAGGACGACTACTTTGTTACCCGTTAACCGGCAGTTGCTGATGGTGTTGCTGGTGCCTCCAATTCGCGCTGCGACAGCCATCGTGAGACCCTCAATGCGGACGTTGTCAACCTGGTTGTTAGAGACCTCACCGTTTTGTCGTGGTTCAAAAGCAATTCCAACGGCTCCAGAGTTGGCGTGAAACTCCACATCCCTTACTCGATTGTGCACGACCTGAGCAGCCCCCGTGTCGAAGGAGATCATTGTGCCCCGGGCTTGCTTACACAGGATCTTTCCTCCTGATATGACGCAATGAGATGAAGGCCCGAACCTCACGACGGGTGCCGTCTTTGTGAACGCGTCCGCATCAATGAAAAAATCGCGGACAATACACCTCATAGCCGATTCTTGGATCGCTATGATCTGGTGGATCGGCGACTCCGGATCACCGCTCATCTTTGCATATAAACCCTCGACGACGACGTCCGTGGAATTGCACGCCAACTCGATTGCGAGACGGTCAAACGTCAGATGTATATTTTTCCAGTGACATTCCTGGAAGAGATTGCCGTAGATGCCGACTCGAGATTGAATCCAAAGATTCGTGAATTTGCATCCTCTTGCAGCAGTGTCGCCGGTCCAAAACCCCTCGGATCGTATCGCTAGGTTCTCGAGGCTAGAATTGATGCAAACGAAGCAGTTGCTGGGAGGCCCGACAGGTCGCCAGCGAACCTGTTCATCCGCCGGAGCGACTACCACCGGTCCATTGAACTGAATCGACCGGTCGACTACAATTGTATCTGGTCGAACTGTTATTACTCGACATATTGTTGTTAGGCTGGAGATCGAGACGGCTGGTCGAGTTCGATCGTAATCTTGGGATCGAACAAACACCGTCTGCCCAGAAGAGTAGCGGGCGCTTGTATTCGCCACCGCTATGATACCTTTCGATTGGTCTATAATCCTTGCAGTATCAAACTCGATGGTATTCAGGAATTCGGGGTGGTAGTTACCTGGCAAGACCACCGCCTGATCCATGAAGGTGGTACTTTCTTTGCGATCATTGTAGAGAAGACTGTTAACGCCTTGGCCAATCACACTAACATTTGAGCGGAGGAATA
Organism: Bradyrhizobium sp. 142; assembly: GCF_023074015.1. Taxonomy (NCBI): domain Bacteria; kingdom Pseudomonadati; phylum Pseudomonadota; class Alphaproteobacteria; order Hyphomicrobiales; family Nitrobacteraceae; genus Bradyrhizobium; species Bradyrhizobium sp. 142. The sequence continues at coordinate 35,146 of NZ_JADPKQ010000493.1, read as the reverse complement.
GCGGTCGTGTTATTCTCCAGTACTTGCCTTGAGAGACATTGCAGGGCGGTATCGAAACTACACCGCGGCCTACAGAAGCTTTGTCGATGGCCTTCTGAATGGCTTCGGTGTCGTCGTGCCTGCCGTCGCCCAGCGCTCCGAAGGCTCGTATGTCAAGAGGGATAGCTTCGGCGGCAGCCGCGGCGAACGGCGCCCCGCCAGCGAGAGCAAGGAGTTGGCGGCGCGTCATAGGGGACAGCGACATGGACTGAGTTATTCCTGTAGGATAGCTCTTCCTAGCGCTTTGGTGGCGAGGTCTCAAGCTTAGGGCATCGAGCGGTTGAAGCGGGGCCGTTCTTAAAGCCGGAATTCCAAGGACATTAAGACTTTCGATGAAGAACTCTTCTAGCGCAGCTATTTCGAACGTGCGGTGGGTCGCTGTTTCCCAAATCTGCCGGATCATCACTTCTGTTGGCAGTATGACCATCTTTGCACGCCTACTACCAGCTGCTGACTTCGGTCTGCTTGCGATGGCAACTGTTGTTACAAATTTCGCCGCTATTATTCGCGATATGGGGACTGCGGCGGCGCTCGTTCAGAGGCACGAAATAACGGAGGAGTTGGTCGACACCGTCTTCTGGTCAAACGTTTTCTTCGGGCTCTTCACAGGAGGGATAGTCGCGATCACTTCTCCAGTATGGGCTTGGCTTTTCCATGAGCCCCGGCTGCAAACGGTGTTGCTCGCGCTTTCATTATCATTTCCGCTAGCGGCGCTTGGCGCGTCTCATTTGGCCATGCTCGAAAAGAGTAACAACTTCCGCAGAGTGGGATTCATAGAAGTGTTGGCTGCAGTAATGGGGGCTGCGATAGGCGTTTTGGTGACAGTCCAGGGTGGGGGGATATGGGGTCTGATAGCGCAAACAGTCATTATCGCGGGCGTTTCGACTGCGCTTCTTTGGCTGCGCGCGGATTGGCGGCCTACGATGCGCTGGAGCTCTGGAGAGTTTAAAGGACTCGTGCGCTTCAGCGGCAACCTAGTCAGTTTCAACATCATAAACTACTTTGCCCGAAATGCCGATGGATTCCTCATCGGCCGATACTTGGGTCCGTCTGAGCTCGGGCAGTACAACGTCGCATATCGGCTCATGCTTCTTCCGCTCAGCAATCTCACCTTCGTGGTGAATCGAGCGCTATTTCCAATCTACAGCAGCCAGCAGCGGGATCCGATCTCGCTCGGGCGGAGGTACATTGAAACTCTTCGGTTCATCAGCTTGTTAACGGCGCCACTTATGTTCGGGCTGTGGTCGGTACGTGCGCCGTTCATAGAATCATTGCTAGGATCGGGATGGTCAGAAGCGGCAACGATTATTGGCTGGCTTGCACCGGTGGGCTATCTACAGTCAATGGTCTCTACGACGGGCTCGCTCTTAGCGGCAACGGGACGCACGGATATCCTGCGGAACCTCGGGCTCGCAAATTCTGCAATATTTGTTATCTCGTTTGTACTAGGGCTCTGGGGTGGCGCCGTCGGCGTCGCGCAGGCCTACTTTGTTGCAAACGTTGCAGTCGCAGTAATATCGTTGCACGTTACGCTAGCCCAGGTCGGGCGAAGCCTAACGGATTTGGTGACAGTCATCAGGCTGCCTCTTCTTTGCGCGATTGCAATGGTGTGTCTCATTGCGCTCGCCGATTCTTGGTTGGCCGGGATTGCGCCGGCCTTAAGATTGACTTGTCTCGTCAGCTTCGGCGCTCTGATATATGGCACACTTCTGCTGGTCTTTCTTCCGACTGTATTTGGAGATGCGAGTAAGTTCCTAGGAACAGCAGCGGTGAATACGCAAGAGTAGAGGGGATAAATTGCGCAATCGTGACGCGTGGAAGGAAACAAAGTATGTCTCGCGAAATGGAAATTTGGTTGCTTCGAGCGATCCCAAAGAAGTCAGTGTCGCATCGAGGCTGATGGCTAGCTTGATTGCGGCAAACTTCCTCCCCGCATTGAAAACACACGCCTCCGGCCGCTTACTTGATCTGGGCTGCGGTAAGGTGCCACTCTATGGGACCTACAAAGGCTTGGTCACCGGCATAACCTGCGTCGATTGGGGCAACAGCCTTCATGAAACGAGTTATTTGGACAAAGAAGTCGATTTAACGAAGCCAATTGATTTTCCAAATTCGGCCTTCGACACAATCATTCTCTCCGACGTACTTGAGCATATTCCCGTTCCCCTCGAGTTGTGCAGGGAAATCGCACGCCTGCTCTCGCCTGGCGGGAAGCTTCTCGTAAGCGTGCCGTTTTACTACCCCTTGCACGAAGCGCCGTTCGACTTCTATCGTTATACAGAATTTGCGTTGCGCCGGCTAATGGTAGAATCTGGGATGAAAGTGGTTAGCCTCGAGCCGTTGGGCGGCAGCGTTGAGATCCTTGCTGACATCTTATCGAAGAACATTATGTCATTGCCGATTTTTGGGAGCTCCTGTGCTAAGCTTCTGCAGGCCGTCGCATGGCAGTTTGCTCGAACTGGGCTTGGGAAGCGGCTCGCGACAAAGACCTCTGCCCAATTTCCACTTGGCTATTTTATGGTGGCTACGCGCTAGCAGCGAGACGCGCCGCTTCATCGTAGGTTGCCTCCAACTGAGCCGCGAGCAGCCTATGATCGAACGAGTCCCTGATCGAGCGCACGCTCGCCGAAGCCATCTCGTCCGCCATCACATCATTGCTCAGTATCGTCAGCAGTTGAGAAGTTAACTCATCGACGTCCCGCTCAGAAAAGCAGAGACCGTTTACTCCATGCTTTACGGCCTCACCGACTGCACCCAGAGCGGAAGTCACAACGGGAACGCCTGACGCCTGAGCTTCGAGAATCGAAATTGGAAGTCCCTCAGCATCTCCGTTCTCGGCGGTGACACTTGGAAGACAGAACAGTCGAGCTTGATCGAGCTGATGTCTAACCTCGTTGTTAGGCAGACTTCCGAGAAATTCGATCTGTAGGCCACGCAAATTCGCAAGCTGTTCAAGATCTCCACGTAGCGGTCCATCTCCGACCACCGCCAGCTGGGCGGCAGGAATTTGCCTCCGGACATTTGCCATGGCCTCAATCAGATATGCACAGCCCTTCTTTTCGACGAGCCGTCCGACGAATAAGACGCGGGGAGCACGTCGGCTAATTTGAACAGAGCCCGGCGAAAACTTGCCTTGATCAACCCCTATGTATCGGACCCATATCTTATGGTGTGGGATTCCGAATTCGATCGCCCGATCTCGAATAGATTCTGAAACTGCAATAAATGCGATGCGAGGATCTTTTGACATTTGCAGTAAACGACGCGGATAGAAGCGCATGCGAAATCCGGCCCTTCCCCGCTCCCACCATTCATGATGCACGCGTATATCGTAACCGTGCAAAGTCACTACCATCGGCACATTGAGTGCGCGAGCGACCGGCCAGGCATCGAGTGCATCTACTCCAAAGTGCGCATGAATTAGCTGAGCCTGCTCGAGACCTAATGCGCGCGTTACCTTGGCGGGTACTACGCCAGCCAACCCTCTCGCCTCTCGGATCAGCTTCTTAGGCAGACTAGGTGCCTCTGAGTCCAAGACCCGAAATGCAATTCCATCGAGCGGTAGTTGGTTTAGAAGGCGGCGCCCGAGAAGTACTGGCCTCCATCTTCGTAGTGCCAATACCTGCTCTCTGATGAAAGTCTCGGAAAGGGGAAGAAGATCGTTTCGATAAATGAGTACAGTTTTTCTCTCGTCACCGAATAGCATTTAGTGCGATCCGTCTAGAGTGTTGACTGTAAACAAGGTGCGCGCCTTTTCTCTTTCTACTTGGTGCAGTTCGGAGGTCTGATTCGCTATCATTGTGCGCACGTCGAAAGACCCGCGTTCTAGTAAGTTTTTTAGCCACGCCATCGCGTGCGGAACAAACGGAAGATCTTGCGAAAGCACAAGGCCATTATCGTTCACTTGCGAAACGATACATCCCCGTTCGTAGGTCAAGATCAGATTTCCTGCGGCTAAAGCCTCGTAAATTACTGTAGGCTGAGCTTCGTTGGCGTAGATGGTTGGAAATACGAACACGTCAATTGCCGTGTAGAAGCGAAGCTTTTCATCCCCATAGACCGACCCAGCATAGATCAAGCGATCGCCGAGTTCCTCCTGCGCCATTTCAAGGGCAAGTCTATCGGCCGGCTCTCGCACAGGTCCCGCAAGTGTCCCGCAAATGTTCAGTCCTTCATCTCGAGCCGCGCGCAACAGATCAAGAAAAATGTGAAGGCCTTTTTCGCGGTTAAGATTGCTTAGGAGCCCGATTCTTAGCGATGAGCGGGCGTTGAAGGCCGAGGGCTTCGGTTGTGGCGAAACGAATGCGGAGTTCGAAACGATGATTGATCGCTCTGGAGGCCAATAGGTTCGGCCGAATCGATCCCGCATAGGCTCGCAGAGAAAGATGTGGACGACCTTGGGTCCACCGCCATGAAGCACCATTCTCATCATTCGTCGCGCTTCGTTGATGTACCCGAAATTGTGGTGGTGAAGGTAAGTCGGGTACTGGAGCAGGCGGGCTACTGTTAGCAGGTAGACGGTGTAGATGACTCCGAAATCGCTCTGACACGGCATATAGCAGATGCGGTTTCCGCGCCGTGCATTGAACACTAGGTGCATCGAGGCAAGCAGCACGCTGACTGTTCTTGAGAAGTGGTAAGCAACGCCGCGCTTGCCCACTCTTGGCGAGATGTTCAGAACCTTGACGTCGTGATCCTCGCTGAGGAGCTTCACGTACTCCGACGTGATATAGGCAAGCCCGTCTGTGGGCGGCGGAATTTGGCCGATCGCCACAATGAAACGCCGTTTGATCTGCATCCCAGTTTCGGCCGCCATATCTAATAGGCAGAGGTGCCAAATACGCCGAAGACGGTTCGGATTACGATCACAATGTCCAGCCCCACGCTCCAATTATTGATGTACCACAGATCATACTCCACGCGCTTCTGCATCATCTCCAGCGTGCGGGTTTCTCCGCGGTAACCATTAACCTGGGCCCAGCCGGTGATGCCGGGCTTCACGTGGTGGCGGAAGGCGTAGTTGCCGATGATCTGCTCATATTCGGTGTTGTGGGCGGCCGCGTGCGGGCGGGGGCCGACCAGCGACATGTCGCCGCCCAGCACGTTGAACAGCTGCGGCAGCTCGTCGATCGAGGTCTTGCGCAGCCATTTGCCGATGCCGGTCACGCGCGGATCGTTCTTTTGCGCCTGCACGATTTTCGGGCCGTCCTCGAGCACGCGCATGGTGCGGAATTTGAAAATCTTGAAGGCGCGGCCGCCAAAGCCGTTGCGGGTCTGGCGGAAGAACACCGGCCCCTTCGAGCTCGCCTTGATCAGCACGGCGGCCACCAGCATCACGGGGGCGAACACGATCAGCGCCAGGGCCGTGCCGGCGAGGTCGAGCGTGCGCTTGAGCGCGCGTTCGTTCCAGGACAGCGGGGCGCGGCGCAGCTCCGCGGTAAAGGTGTGGCCGGTGCTTTGCAGCGGATAGCGCAGGAAGCGCGCGGCGTGGGCATCGGGCACCAGATGCACCGGAACGGGCAGCACCTTCAGCGCGTCCAGGATGCTGTCGATCGCGTGCTGCCGGCTCCAGCTCATCAGCAGGAAGATGTGCTCGACCCGGTTCTCGCGCGCATAGGCGATCAGCTCGTCAAAGCGCGGCGCGATCGCCGACAGCAGCAGCGGCGAGGCGAGCTCGCTGCCGCGGATCTCCATGATCCGCATCAGGCGATAGCCGTGCTGGGCAAGGTCCATCATGGTGTTGGAGGCGGCCGGCAGCCCGAATTCGGCGATCATCACCGCGCGGCTGTTGGCGAACGCGCCGGTCGCAAGCGCCCTGGCGGTCCAGCGTCCGGCAGCTAGCCTCCAGGCCAGCAGCACGGCCAGCCCGACCATGTAGAACGAGATCGTCGTGCCGCGGGAAAAGTCTTCGCTGACCTTCATGGTGAAGGCGGTCGCCAGCAGCGCCCCGAACAGCCCGGTCCACGTCGTCACCGTGATCCGAAATGCGCGCGACAGGTTGGTGATGTTCTTCAGCCGATAGCCGTGCTGGACCGTGGTCAGCAGGATGAAATTGATGGCGACCATGACGCTCGCCGCGGCGTAGACATCCGCCTTGCCGAGCGCCGATTGCGTGTAGAGGTGATAGGCGACCGCGCAGCCGATGCCGCTCAGCACCACCAGCAGGCCGTCGACGACCATCACCAGCCGCTCCACAACCAGTGGGCGAAGAAAACTCCACGCCAAACCTTGAGGTGCCGGCGAAACTGGCTCCACCACGCGAATTTCCGCAGCCGAATCAGGAACGGAAGCCGGTCGAGCCGATAAAAGTGTCATCGCGCTAATGCTCACTTACGATCAATTCACTATCCGAATACACCGTGCTATCGGGCAGAATCGCAATTAAAACAAGGCGAAGGAAAAAGTAACCTTACCCCAATGGCTTAATAGTAGCGCATCTTTGCCCCTGCCCAGTATGTTAAATGTCACAGTTCGTTAGGAAGCTCTCAGTGCCTCAGCCCCGATTCCGGCGGCGATCCAGACGAAGGTCCAGCCGGTATGTGGCGATCGGTCTTGCGACCGTTGCGCTGCTGGGCTTGGCCTTTATCGCGCTGCGCCCCGATTCGGCGCCGCTGCCACAGGCATCGAACCCCGCGGCCGCGGCAAGCCTGTTCCTCGACGGACCCTACGCGGCGCGCTTTGCCGGCGAATTGATCGCGCTCAAGCAGGGCTTTTTCACTTCCCAGATCGCCTTGCGCCCGCACCCTGACGACCCGAACTTCGTCGAAACGATCGCACGCGAGCATGCCATTGGCGTGACAAGCGGCCAAAAGTTTCTGCTGGCCGCTTGGCGCGGCGTCCCCGTAACGGCGTTCGCCGCAAGCTTCCTCGACACATCGATTGCGATTTTTACCCTGGAAAGCTCCGGCTTGCGTCGTCCGCCCGACCTCGTCGGCAAACGCGTCGGCTACCGCAAGGCGAGCGAAGGAGACGTAATCTTCGACTCCATGATGGCGCAGCTCGGCCTGCCACGCAGTCAAGTGACGAAAGTGGCCGATCGCGACAGCTTCGATGCGCTCCGCGCCGGCGAGGTTGACGCCATCATCGCCGCCATCGATGACCAGCCAACTCCGTCTGGTACGGGCTCCGTCCGGCTGAATGTGATCAAGCCGCAGGACTACGGTATTCATGTCCCGGGGCTGGTCTATTTCGCCAGCAACGATCTTGTTCATGACCGTCCATCCGTGATCACCGACGTGCTCCAAGGTCTTATCCGCGGCTGGCAGTTCGCCTATAGCGATTATGCACGAAGCGTGCCTGTTCTCGCCAGTTTTGCTCCCGAAAGGCTCAGCCTGGATCGCCTGAAAGCCGAGTTGCAGCAGCAGCGCAGCCTCATCTTGCCGACCGGTGGCCGCATCGCCGACTACGACGAAAGCCGCTGGAGGACCCTTCGGGACATCCTGATGTTCGCGAAGCTGGGGGAGGAGGAGGTACCGCTCGCCCAAGCAGTCAACTATCAGTTTCTTCGGGACCTTTATCGTCGCTCGCCCGATCTTGGCGCGGCCGGCGCCTGGAGCGGAGACAACTAGGGCCAAGAAGCCACAGTTCTGCGCCATATCGCTCCGAGCCTAAATTCGGTGCGTCGGATCGGTTGCGTTCCTCCCCTGGCCCTTGGTAGTCTGTTTCGGCTATTTCACGGGCGATTTCTGGGGTGATTGACGAATCACAGTACTTCCGAAGCAGTTCTCGCAGGGCTGAGTGGCTTCGCTGATGAGTTCGTTGGGGCAAAGGAGCTTACAAATGTTCAAGATGTTTGCGCGGGTCGGTCTTCTGGCGTTGGCCACTTCCGTGTGTGCAGCGAGCGGCGCAAGTGCCGGCATGCAAATGCCTGCAAGCGCGGCTTTGCTCACGAGCGCCGCCCAGGTAACGCCGATCACCTTTTGGGCACAACCGTATCCATACCGTTATGTGCCGTCGCGTCACTGTCCGCTCGTCCGGGTAGAGACTCCGTACGGCTGGTATTTGGATCGCGTCTGCGCCCCCGAGGGTCCCATCCTCCGACGTGCGTACTGATCCGCTGGACTAAATAATGTTTTATCGAACAAGCAGCCGTGCGGCTCGCGCGGCTGCTTTGTCTATTTTGTCGCCAATGGCCTGCTTTGGGTTTGTGCTCCCTGCTGCAGTTCACCATTAAGATGTTCGCCCTCTTAGGCGGGCTGCTCGATGGTGAAGATTGTGTTAGCGAGTGAGAACGCGCACGAGTCTTGCTTGACGCATCAGCGCGCCGCGTGAATGGGCTGTACTGTCGGTTTTTCCGCATGGGGATGACCGAAGAGGGGATGTATGACAGGGGCTTCTACCTACGATCTTTCGGGCAAGCGGGTCTTCGTCGCGGGCCATCGCGGCATGGTCGGTTCAGCCGTTGTGCGGCGTCTTGCTTCCGAAAATTGCACGGTGCTTGTTGCCGATCGTCGCGAGCTGGATCTGACGAAGGAAGAGCCGACGCTGCGATGGCTTGAATCCAACCGTCCGGACGGGGTCGTGCACGCTGCTGCCAAAGTCGGAGGCATTGCTGCAAACAGCAGCTTTCCTGTCGACTTTCTCTGCGAAAATCTCGCGATCGAACTCAATGTGATCCGCGCAAGTCACGCCATCGGCGTTCAGCGCCTGTTGTTTCTGGGCTCGTCTTGCATTTATCCCAAGCATGCCAAGCAGCCGATCGCGGAGAGTGAATTATTGACTGGGCCGCTTGAGCCGACAAACGAATGGTACGCCATCGCGAAGATCGCGGGTCTCAAGATGTGCCAGGCCTATCGTCGCCAATATGGGGACGATTACATTTCGGTGATGCCCACCAACTTGTACGGCCGTGGCGATAACTACCACCCCGACCACAGTCACGTACCAGCCGCGCTGATCCGCCGCTTCCATGAAGCAAAGCTCGCGCAAGCACCGAGCGTGAGTGTCTGGGGCACGGGCACGCCGCTTCGCGAGTTTCTCAACGTCGAAGATTTCGCCGATGCGTGTGTCTTCCTCCTGAAGAACTATTCAAGCGACCAGCCGATCAATGTCGGGAGCGGCGACGAATTATCGATCGGCGATTTCGCGGCAACGGTTGCAGACGTGGTGGGCTATCGGGGCAAGCTGGTTTTCGACACGTCCAAGCCCGATGGGACGCCGCGGAAGCTGCTCGATAGCTCGCGGGTGCGGGCCCTTGGTTGGCACCCAAATATTCCTCTGCGCGCCGGTCTCACCACTGCGTATCAGGATTTTCTAAAAGGCTACGGCCGTCATCTGGAGGTTAGCGCCACCAGCTAAGCTCAACTGTTCTGCCTACAATAATTTACCCCTGAAAACTTACTTGGATTGCGCCTTTATGCGTGTTCTTTTGGTCGGCATCAATTATGCCCCCGATCTGATCGGAGTGGCGAAATACAATAGCGAGCTCTGCGAAAGCCTCGTCGCCGAAGGTCACGACGTCAGGGTGATCACGGCTCCGCCTTATTATCCCGCCTGGAAGATTCCTCCACGCTTCAGTAGTTCTTACTTTAGAACGAGGCATATCGATGGCGTTCGGGTCACGCGGACGCCAATCTATGTGCCTGGACATCCGTCAGGGGCGAAGCGGCTCATCCATCATGCCTCGTTCGCCCTCTCGAGCGCAGTACCGGTCCTGGTGAACGCGCTCTCCTGGCGACCGGACGTGATGGTCGCGGTTGCCCCGTCTCTGATGTCGGCTGCGTTCGTCTCAGTCGTTGCTCGTCGCGTCGGTGCCAAATCATGGCTTCACATTCAGGATTTCGAGGTCGATGCAGCGTTCGATCTTGGTCTGCTGCGTAACGGTTTCTTGCGCAAATGGATGCTCAGGACTGAATCGGCGATCCTCAAATCGTTCGATCATGTTTCGACTATCTCTCAACCGATGGTGGGTCGCCTGATCCTCAAGGGGGTGCGCCTCGATAGAGCGGTCGAGGTCAGAAATTGGATTGATACCCGCGCGATCTGCCCCGCTTCGCGGATGACGAAATATCGCGAGCAGCTGAAGCTCGGCGAGAATGACATCGTTACGCTCTACTCCGGAACGATGTCGAACAAGCAAGGACTTGAATTCGTGATCGAGGCCGCGATCGGGTTGGAGCAAAGCCATCCACATATTCGCTTCATCCTCGCCGGAGAGGGCCCAGCGAAGATGGGGCTCCAACAAATGGCCCTCGGACACCCCAATGTCCATTTTCTCGGACTTCAGCCCAAAGAGAGCTTCAACGAGTTGATGGCAACTGCCGATTTTCACCTGATTCCACAGAAGGCCGAGGCAGCCGATCTGGTGTTGCCTTCCAAGCTTGGTGCGATCTTTGCGTCGGCTCGGCCAGTCATCGCGATGGCCGAAGAGGGTACCGGGCTCGCGGCGGAAGTAACTGGTGCGGGCCTTGTGATTCCACCTGGAGATTCGTTCGCTCTTCAAGTCGCGATTTGCCAGCTTAGTGAGGCATCGGCCCTCCGGGAGCATTACGGGGAGGAAGGAAGAAAGCGCGCCCTTGATCGGTGGGACCGACAAACAATTGTTCGTCGGTGGTCGGAAGTCATGGCGGACGAGCGCAAGTCGACAGGGCCGAAGGGTATCGGACCGACAAGCGCTAACGACAACATTGGACTTCCAGTGGAGGATGCGGTTCGCTTGCCCTGAGGCATCTGGCCTCGACTGCGGAGAGATGACGTCGGCTGACGAACAAAAGCAGCCAAAGGTGAGCGCCCGGATGAGCGCTTACCTTCTGCCCGCTCGCTGTGACGGGTGATCTAACCCGAGATCACTCGTGACGCGGAAAGTATCTGAATCCGTGCTGCTTGATCAGTTCGTCCCGCTTTGCCGATTCGAGATCTTCCTTCATCATTTCCTGAACCAGAGTTTCGAAGGAGGTCGTTGGCTCCCATCCGAGTTTCTGCTTCGCTTTCGTGGGGTCTCCCAAGAGAGTCGCGACCTCGGTCGGCCGGAAGTAGCGGGGGTCGACCGACACGATGCATTTGCCGGTAGAGGCATTGTAGCCTTTCTCATCGACGCCGCTACCTTCCCAGCGGATCCGTATTCCGACCTCGCTGGCCGCAATATTGACGAAGTCTCTCACGGAATGCTGCACGCCCGTGGCGATGACGAAATCCTCCGGCTTCTCCTGTTGCAGCATCAGCCACTGCATCTCGACGTAGTCGCGGGCGTGGCCCCAGTCGCGTAGCGCGTCGAGATTGCCCAAATACAGGCGCTCCTGCAGACCCAAATGGATTCGCGCGAGTGCTCTTGTGATCTTTCGGGTGACAAAGGTCTCACCGCGAACGGGAGACTCGTGGTTGAACAGAATGCCGTTGCAGGCGTACATACCGTACGCTTCGCGATAGTTCACCGTGATCCAATAGGCGTAGAGCTTGGCGACCGCATAAGGGGAGCGCGGGTAAAAGGGAGTGGTCTCCTTCTGCGGGATTTCCTGAACCAGGCCGTATAATTCGGAAGTCGACGCCTGATAGAAGCGCGCCGTCTTCTCGAGCCCCACAATGCGCATCGCTTCGAGAATCCGCAGGGTGCCCAGCCCATCGGAATTCGCGGTATATTCAGGCTCCTCAAACGACACGGCCACATGGCTTTGCGCCGCGAGATTGTAAATCTCGTCGGGCTGCACCTGGGCAACGATCCGAATGAGGCTGGAGGAGTCCGTCAGATCGCCGTAGTGCAGTCGGAACGGCGGATCAGGCTCGTGGGGGTCGAGGTAAAGATGGTCAATGCGATCGGTATTGAAGAGGGAGGTCCGGCGCTTGATGCCATGGACTTCATAGCCCTTCCCAAGTAGCAGCTCAGCTAGGTAGGCCCCGTCCTGACCTGTAACACCGGTAATTAATGCGCGCTTTTTGGTCATGTAAATCTCATGGAAATTGATGCGTGTTCTTACCCAAAAGCCTGTCCCGACGCTACCTGCGTCAGAGCATTTTCAAGCGGATTGTTGGCTATCATTAACGAGCCGAGCGCATCGTCGGCATTTCGCCGACCAAGCACGGAGCGCTGGGTGCCTGATTGGTAGCTGTAGGTTCGGAAGTCGATAGGTTCGCGACGTGATCGAATTCGAAGCGCAAGGACGCGGCTAAGCTAAGATCTCGCAAGTCCGCGCGTCCAGAGCTGCGGGTTCAGATCCGATTCCGTGCGCAGGAAAACGTACTTATCTAAGGCTTCATTGGACTGGATGATCACTCCGCTCAGATTGTCCAGAACGAAAATAGCTCGCTCTTCTCGTACGAGCAGCACGAGGTGATGCTCTCCCGTAGTACGAATAACAACCTCCGCCAAAAGGAGAGACGAACTCGGCCAGCCCGATCGAAGCAGCAGATGGCGTTTCGTTACGGCGTAGTCGCCACAGTTTCCGTCAGAGGGGAAGATCTGCCAGTCATAGTCATTCCGGCTTGCCACTAGACTCTCGGCCGCGATAACAGAATTAACGCTCCAGTTGGTCTGGTTGAGCTCGCGCCAGCGCTGCCCCCGAGATGGGAAGTCCGTGGTCCGGCGGTCCCGCTGTTCCTGACAATCCTGGGGGTACTTAATACAGATCAGCGTGAATGAAAGCGGAGGCACGACCTCCTGCTTTTCGAGACTGGAGTAGGCTGGCTGGCTGCAAACGCAATACACCAGCGCCAGCATGCGTGCAGCATGTCGGATCATCGCTTGGGCCTCATATTGGGCTGGACGATCCCTCTATATTGCGATGCAATAATGAAAACGCCATACCAATTGTGAGGCAATCCTTGCTGAAATGTGAAGCGTTGTCGCTTCGCCCAAAGCATACTGGCCGACTGCTGCTTAGGCCATGTGGTCGAGGCCAGCAGCATCGAGACTTCTGTTCTAAAGAGCGAATAAAGGACCCGCGCTCAGAGACGCAGATTCAGCCAAGGCATGTAGCATTCAGGATAGGGCAGCAACTTTAGGAAGATGGGCGCCGCTGTCGTCCCGACGATCTCAAAAGAATGATGAAATGTGGGCAACGGGCAACTAACGCTGATCCTGCTCGCTTTGCCTCAAAATGTTGCTCACGGCAGGCACGCTTCTCAATCTAGCTTGCCAAGAGTTGAGCGCAACGCGAGCCAGCATAATGCCAGACGCAGCCCCGGCAACCTTGGTCATTGCATCTACCAGGCGACCGTGTCGGTCGGGCGTCAGGAGTTGCAGACCCTCAAGGAGGATGGCGCCGCCAACCGCGATTGTGACTGCATGGATCGACCGGTTTGGATAGGCCAGTGAGAATACCAAGCCCAACACCAGAAACGCTGCGAAATGTTCCAGATGAGGCGGCGCAACTTGGGGTCGGTCATGGACCGGACCAAGCGTCACGAACGCTATGGCCCCCAGCACTAGCCATCCCGCAATGAGATAAAATCTTGTCATGCTTTCTCAATAGCGGGAACGCCACGAGCCCGCAACATAGGGCTGCAACTGGAGCGACTCTCCGCAATCGATGATCAGGCAAAGGCGCTACTGCGCTCGGGCAAACGCAATCAGCTCTTCTTTTAGGCAGAAGGATCGAGAATCAGCCTGCAACTGTGCCTGCAAATTGGGGCGCGGACTGCCGCATGTGAAGGACGGTTAACACGTCTGATTGCCAGGTCTTGATCTGCGTTCAGCGCCAGAAAGCTTGATAGGCCTGGGGCCAGCGGACTGCGATTTTTGGAGACCGCCATCGGATTAAGCTGCTCAAAGAGTTGCCTGTCGAGCTATGGCTCGCCCTCTGGCGATACCTCTAACGAATATCGAAGGCAGGATTGTCCTGCTCAATCGGCGATGTCGACATCCTGCTCTGGAGCGAGATGGTTGATGTCGACCGGGGCGGTCGCGATATCGATGTTTCGCCGGTGGATGAGCGCATCCATCCCGTTGCGGTGTAGCCAAAGAAGTCCCCGTGCAAGTTGCCGAAGATCGTTCCGATTGGGACCGACTGGAAGTCGCCGCGCTCGCCGCAATGCCTCAGCAGCTTGCTTTTCCAGCGGCAAAAGCTCTCGCGTCATCCGCCCGACCTCGAAGACCAGAACACTTGTCGGGCACCTTACTCGATCCTTCAAACAGTTCTGTGAATGAACCCACATCCGAGCACATCGCCAAAATTCACGGATCTGCTTCGCGGATCAGATCTCTTTTCCAGCCAGGGCAGCGCGTTTTGGATCGTATAGTGCTCCGCTTGCTCTTCGAACTCGGGCGCGATCCCCACTACATCGATGTGCCGCAGCGCCTCTTCGATTGCCCGTTGGCGATGCGCTTCGAGAAGCTTGTGCCGCAAGATCCGGTAGCGCTGGATCATCCAGGCGATTTCTGCAACGTCAATCGCGAGCAGCCATTCGATCGCAGATTGCGGGGTGAGGTCTGCGAAATCGCTTGCTGCAGCGGTTGATAGTGTTGGAGTGTTTCGCCGGGTAGCAGCAGCGGAGGGGAGCTAAGACTTCGAACTCGGCCGGCATAACGGTTGCTGGCCGTTGGCCTCTTTTGCGTCTTCGGACATAAGCCTCTTCAGCTCTCCTTTCGCAAGCTCATGCTCGCCGTGCGCAGCCCGTGTCCGGAAGTTTGCGACCAGCTCGGCCCAGAGGTTGGAGGAAGTCATGTCGACGACCTTGATCGCCTCGAACCGTGGCGGCGGTGTCTCGATGTTGAACAGTATAGGCGGGCCGCCGGTCTGGACGCAGCGCCAGAACTTCTCTCGGCCGTGAGGAGAAGATGCTGATGGAGCGCGGCGGTCGTTCGGATTGAACCTAACGATACGATTGGGCGCGTCGGCGCCATTTGCCTGGACGAAAACTACCGGGATCTCCTGTTGTCGCGTCGCGAATGCAGCTCCTGGCTACACTGCCGCTCGCGATGGTGAGAGAAAACTTCAAACGAGTGAGCGGCGGCCGGCGCCTACTCAACTAAAAGTTACAATTCAAAACCAAAGGAATGGGAACTAAGAGACACCGAATAACAGTATGTCTCTACTGTTCGGAGATTGTGTGTCGCGTTCTCAACCGTCCCTATCGAATTTGCTCAGCTCGGATATGCGTTGTTATGGAAGAACTCGGCCGCTGGCAAACTCCGACCGGGCCTGCAATGCGCGCCTTTCATTTTCCACCCGGCGCCGCCGGTCTTCGCATCAGAGTGATTTGCGCTCTAAGAAGAGAGATTGCCGCAGGCATCTCTAGGCACGTGGGGAAGACTTTGCTGAATCAAATCAACCAGATTATTTGTCGCCGCCACGGCTGGATGATGAACTCGTCACGCAGGCTGCCGCAGCATCAATCAGAATCTCTCATTTACAATTGCAACGTATGCAACGTGAAGGGTTATTGGTGATTTTGAACCATCCAATATGACGCGGAGACTCCTGGGATGGTATCCAGCACCAATCAGCGTTGCGGTTTTGCCGCACAACCGTGGCCCCGCTGAGGGCCTTACCTCGATGCGAGAGCCAATCGTAAATTGGTCTTCATTGTAAGTGGCGCTTCCATCGCTCGCGCGTGCACCAAATCGGTGCTTCCGGGTCCCGAAGAGCGTGGTTTGCCGCTTCATCATTAGGTCATGTCCAACAAAGATTCCTCGCCAGCGGCTCTTGCCCCAGCGGCGGCTGTATACGTTACCCAACAACCGTGCTCCCACGTCTCATGTGGACTCGCGAGCCGCGGCGATGTGAGGCCACTCAGTAGCAGGCGTACTTTGCGTCCAGCCTGCATCCCTTCTTAGCGACTTTGGCTTTGGCGGGTGGGTTTTGCTGGGCCAGCGCTGCCGATGATTAGAGCGGCGCGACGGTTGAAATCGCGAACAGAGTTAGGACTGCGAGCATGATCGATTTCATCGCAGATACCCCTTCTTGACCCGTCCGAATTTGTTTGCCATTTTAAATACACCGCATTTAAATATACTCATTTAAAAATAGCCTCTTCAATAGCCTCTTCAAGAGGTATTTTCAGGCGTATTGCACCCATACCCGTCGGGATAAACGATGATCGACGAGAAGCTTGTCCGTTTGCGCACTTATCAAAAGAACGTTGAGCGGTATTTGGGCCTGCTTCAAACTACGCTGACCGAGATTGAGCGGCAGTATGTCGAGAGGCGCCTGACCGAAGAGCAATCGGCCATGGAGCTGCTGGCTGCCTCGTCGTTTCAGATGGCTGTCGAGGCCAATGTTGCCAAACAAGCATGCAGCCGCCAGCCCGGCTTCAACGCGGCAGAAAAGAGCTAACAACGGTCAATCGAGATCCCATGCGCAGCTGGTCCGCAATGGGATGCACAGAGATCCCCGCGAGGGCGAATGCACCTACGGTCCGATATGCAAATCAATGCTGGCATGGCCTAAATCGGATCCAGATCTAAAGGCCGGCATTCTCAAGCCTGGTAGGACGTGTCGGTGATGTCCTCGCGCCCATGCCCGTTTGATCCGGGACTTAGGTCAAACTAACTCTTCGATGTGTCTCGTAGCGCAATTTGAACAGCTTTGCGGATTCGCTCACCTTGGCTAGGGTCGAGCGCTTCCTCCAAGTGATAAATGCGGCATAGCAGGCCGTTGATGCGCCTTACAATAAGGCCGTTATTGGAATGCCGGTTGCGCGCGTGCACTAGTTGACGGCGCACCTCGAACAGGTCCATGCGACGAAAAGCTCTCGGTTGCACCATGCGAGTTGGACTCTGGCGGTGTGTCCGGCTGATGCGGGACTATTCAGATCAACTCGTTGCGCGCACACCCGCGTCCTATAACGCCCGGGCGCATTGTTGGGGGTCGAACGATCACTTCGAACAAATACAGCTTTGCTTGCAAAAACGCTTTTCAGCGAGTCGATCGGATGTTATTAACATTAAATTGATTAATTTGCAAATTATGTTTGGGGCGCGAATTTGAATACCCCATTAAATCCAAGGTTCGATGTTGCTGCGTCTGAGGTCGCGTGGGGGTCCTTTAGTCTCCCTGAGCCTGGCCCAACTAATTCACCCATCATTCCGGACGCGCATCTCTTATTTTCGGGCGAATATGCACGTTCGGGCAATGATCTCATCATTTCTGATCCTAACCATCGGTTTTCGATCCACAATTACTTTCTCGGTGAGAAGCGTTCATCGCTCATTTCGGCAGACGGCGCGCTACTCGACTCGAGAGTCGTCGAAGCGCTGACAGGCTATCAAACCTTTGCTCAAGCCGGAGGAAATGCGGCGCCTGTAAAGGTCATCGGCCATGTCGCCACCATAGCGGGAAGCGCCAGCATCGTTCGCAACGGCGTTACTATCGAAGCGAATAACGGGGACGTGGTCTATCAGAACGACGTCGTGCAGACTGGAAGTGGCTCTACCATCGGCCTAGTTCTGATCGACGGCTCAACGTTCAACCTAAGTGCAAACGCTCGCTTCATGTTGAACGAATTAGGGTATGAAGGGCAGAGTAATGCGAATGGTACTTTAGTCAGTCTGACGAGCGGCTCGAACCATTCTCTGTTCACCCTTGTCCAAGGTGCGGCCAGTTTTGTCGCTGGCCAGGTCGCCAAAACGGGTGACATGCAGGTAGCGACGCCTACTGCCGTGATCGGAATTCGCGGTACAGCAGTTCTTCTTAACGTCGATGCGGTGGATGGGCAGGTCTCGGTTTCCGTTGCCGATCAGCAAGACGGTCAGGTTCATTCCGTACAGGTCTTCAAATGCGTCCCAACTAACTTGCTTCAAGGCGTTTGTACCGCGGGGGATCCGATCGGGATGGTTGCCAGCGATGGTCCATCGCTGACCATTACGCCAGCCGCCAATTTCGAGGTGATCACGCAAGCCGTCGGTAAGAGCCCAAGCCAAGTTGCGCAGGAATTCAGCGCTTTCCAGCAGGTGTTAACGACCTACGATATCGGGAAACAGATCGCCCCAGACACTCCGGCACCTAGCGACGGCAAGCGAGGAGATGTCGATACAAAGTCGCTGCAGAAGTTCGCTGGGAGTCCTCCACCATCACCTACCGAAGCCTCGACCACCGTCATTGCAGACGACGTGAAGGGCCAAGCGGGTGGCGGATCGATCACTCCCGTTTTTGTGACCCTCGCTTCCATCACAGGAAGTTCTGCGTCCGCAACGAAGACGCCTGTCCCCGTTTTGGATACCACGCAAGCTGTTATCGTGACCTCGTTCGGACCTGTAATTATCAGCAACGCAGGCGGTCCAACCAACCAAGGAAGCCAGACGATCAGCGGAACTGTTGATGCTGCTTTCGTTGGAACCACGGTGACGCTGTACGACACTTATAACGGTGTCACCACGCAAATTGGAACGGTTACTGTTGGCTCTGGCGGCGTTTGGAGTGCGGCCATCACTCTGGCAGGTGATGGCAACCACACTATCGTCGCTCTGGACCCTAACGCCAACATTACCACGAGCGTGCCCGTTGTTTTCACCCTGGACACCACGGCCCCCACCGTCGCGATCACCAGCGCGGGCGGGTCGACCAACCAGGCCAGCCAGACCATCACCGGCACGGTGGACGTGGCCGACGCCGGCGCCAGCGTCACCATCCTCGACGGCACCACCGCGATCGGCACCGCCATCGTGCAGGGCAACGGCAGCTGGAGCACCACGGTCAGCCTCACCAATGGAGCCAACTCGCTGACCGCACGGGTGAACGATGCCGCCGGCAACACCGCCACCAGCAGCGCGGTGGTCTACACGCTCAGCACCACCGGGCCGACGGTGACCGAGGCCCTGGTCGCCGACACCGGCACCTCGGCCACCGATCACGTCACCGCCAACCCGGCGCTGAGCGGCACCGGGCTCGCCAACACCGTGGTGCATCTGACGATCGATGGTGTTCTCAGCACCACCACGGCGACCACCGATGCGCAAGGGGCGTGGTCGTTCCTCCCGAGCGGGCTGGCCGATGGATCGCACACCATCGTGGCAAGCCAGACCGACAGCTTCGGCAACACCGGTTCGGCCTCGCTGAGCTTCACCCTGGACACGACCGCGCCGACGGTCGCGATCACCAGCCCGGGCGGGTCGACCAACCAGGCCAGCCAGACCATCACCGGCACGGTGGACGTGGCCGACGCCGGCGCCAGCGTCACCATCCTCGACGGCACCACCGCGATCGGCACCGCCATCGTGCAGGGCAACGGCAGCTGGAGCACCACGGTCAGCCTCACCAATGGAGCCAACTCGCTGACCGCACGGGTGAGCGATGCCGCCGGCAACACCGCCACCAGCAGCGCGGTGGTCTATTTGGTGGGCGTGCCCGGCGCCATTCTCGGCGACGCTGGCGACAATACCCTGACCGGGACCGCTGGGAACGATGCATTCCAGGGCTTCGGCGGTAACGACATATTCAACGGCTTGTCGGGTGTTGATCGGGCGGTCTATGTCGACGCGACCGGGGTCATCACTGCCGATCTGACGGCCGGGACCGTGACGGGGCCAGGTGTCGGCACCGACACTCTGATCGGTATCGAGGCCATCCAAGGCAGCAATTTTGCCGACAACTACTCGGCGGTCGGCTTCAGCGGCAATTCGGGGGTGGCTGGTACGCCAATTGGCTTCAACAGCTTCGAAGGCATGGGGGGAGACGACGTCATCGTCGGCACGGTCAATCCTTCCGGACAGATTCTGACCCGTATATCCTTTGTCAGTGCGACAGCGGCAGTCATCGTTGATTTCGTCGCGCGCACGGCGAGCGGCGATGCGTCGGTCGGCAACGACACCTTCACAAACGTCAATTCAGTCATTGGGTCAGCATTTGGCGACGCGCTGCGGGGCAGTGACAATCCGAATGGTACTTTCGAGCAATATGACGGTCGTGCTGGTAACGATCTGATCGATGGCCGCGGCGGCTACGATTTCGCCATCTATAATAACGACGCCACCACAACCACGGGCATAGCCGTTAATCTTGCAGCCGGAACCGTAACTGGCGATGCAACGATCGGCACCGATACGCTGCGCTCAGTGGAAGCCGTCCGCGGCACCAACTTTGCTGATGTTTTCGACGCCACTGGGTTCAACGGCACCAGCACCAATGCCGGATCGGACGGCACTTTCAACAACTTTGAAGGTATGGCCGGCAACGACACCATCATCGGTAATGGCCACACCCGAATTCAGTATACGCAGTCAAGTGGTGGCGTAACCGTTAACTTCGTCACAGGCATTGCGACCGGCGACGCCTCGGTGGGCACCGATACGTTCACCGGCGTCAACGCGGTCATGGGCTCGATGTTTGCCGATACCTTCTCGGGAAGCGGCGCCGACGAGAACTTCATGGGCCTTGCCGGTGATGATCTTATCAATGGAAACGGCGGCTTCGATACGGCGCAATACGCCAACCTAACGTTCACGACAGGTGGGATCAGCGTTCACCTTGCGGCAGGAACGGTGATCGGCGATGCCTCGAGCGGCGCCGACACCTTGCGCTCGATCGAAGGCATTCAGGGAACCAATTTTGCCGACACGTATGATGCCACGAATTTCGGCGTCAGCGGCGCTATCGATCCTGCAACCGGCCTTCCCTATGCCAACGTCGGCAACAACGGCAACCTCAACCAGTTTGAGGGAATGGGTGGCAACGACACCATCATCGGCAACGGCAACACCCGCCTGATCTACGCTGATGCGACCGGTCCCGTGACGATCACTTTCGGGCTCAATAGCTGGACCAGCACCACCAGTGGCGCGTCCGGTACAGTAACCGGTGATGGGTCAGTGGGCATCGATACGTTCTCGGGTGTTGGCTCGGCCTCGGGATCGTCATTTGCCGACACCATCACCGGCTCTGCCAATCCGAGTGGTACGGCGGAAGATTTTTCCGGGCGCGCCGGCAATGACTTCATCGACGGCAAAGGTGGGTTCGACAGGGCATTCTACAACCACGATGGTTCGGCTTCAGGTATTCGGGTCGATATGGCTTCGGGCACGGTGTCAGGTGACTCTGCCATCGGAACAGACACCCTTCGATCAATTGAAGCGGTCCGCGGGACCGCCTTCGCCGACACTTATGTCGCGACCAATTTCGGCGTCTCCGGGCCAAATGTCGGTGATTTCGGTACCTTCAACGAGTTTGAGGGGATGGCCGGCGATGACACTATCACGGGCAACGGTAATACCCGCATCGCATTCTACAATGCTCTGGATGGTGTGACCGTAGATCTCGCCGCTGGCAACTCCCACGGAACGGCCTCTGGCGATGTTGCGAACGTCGGTACAGATGCATTCACCGGCGTGAATGCTGCTCGTGGCTCGGGTTTCGCTGACGTCATTATTGGCAACGCTGGAAATAACACGTTGGACGGTCAAGCGGGGAACGATTTTATTCGGGGCGGAGCTGGCGCCGATACCCTGATAGGGGGCGCTGGAGCTGATCAGTTTGTCTTTGCTGCCGTTTCCGAGTCGACTGTTGCAAGCCATGACACGATCAGCGACTTCGTTCATGGGACAGACGTCATCGACATTTCGGGTATCACTGGAGCCACGACCGTCCAAGGCTTGATGGCCGGTAGTACGCAGGTGGCTGCGCATAGTATCGCGTGGATTCAAAGCGGCGCGGACACGATTGTTTATGTTAACAGTTCAGGGGCAGCCCAGAACCAGGGTTCAGCGGATATGGAAGTCGTCTTAGCGGCCGTAACAGCAAGCAGTTTGGCCAATTTGGACTTCTTCCACGTCTAACGGTCGAATCCTTCGCTCCTTCCGCTCGGCCCGCTTACGCCGCGCGTGAACAGCGTGAGATTTCGGTCGGTGAATGCAGGGGCTCCCGTCGCCCCGTCAGACGCGCTTCGCAAAATACGATGATCTTTCGCACCGTGATAATTTTATGGAAAATGCTCGCATCTACCCGACGGGAAAGAACTCCTATTGATCGTCGCACCGGTTACACCGAAGATCGAAGCGGGCTGGAGGCAAAGCCGAAGGAACGGCTGATGCCGAGAACTCTCCAGGAACGACTGGACCAAGTTGAGCGCGAAATCGAACGATACCTGGAATTTGATAGGGCCGAGAAAGTTCGGCTGAATCGCGAGTCTTACCTGTGGGCCGCAGAAGATCGCATCGAGTGGCAGGAGATGCAATCTGCCAATGCTCAAAGAGTTCGCGAATTGCTCGAAGAACGTGACGCTCTGCGCAGGCAGCTGGGTTTGTAAGCGCGTCTAGTCGATGACCTTGAATTTGTATCCGTCGATCGCCGTCGGCCTGCCGGGCTGTAGAGGTTGAGAGCGCTGCGACTCGCCAAATAACAGGCCCGAGGTGTTGTCCGTTGCGCTATTGGCTAAAACAACAAGACGAGGAGCAAAGCCACCACCCAAACGATATGGTGACACGATGCGGAACCGCGTCGGATGAAGAAGATGGCGTCGTCTCGTACTGAAGCCGTGATCGGGGACTCACGCTCTCAGCATCAGGGCCGCAGATGACGCGGCTTGGGACTGTCGAAATAGCGCTGGTTCCTGATTTCCCGGAGCAGCAGGATGCGCTTGGTCTGTGCAGCATTGAGCAGGCCCTCGAACAGGATGAACAGCTCGCGCGCCTGTGCGTGGACTTCGACGTTGATGGCGTGCTGATCGAAGCCGTAGCACGACAGCCGGGCTTCGATTTCGCTGGCGGCGGTGGGATCGCGCCGCCAGTTCAAGGCGTTCTGCAGCGTATAGTACTCGGCCTCGTCCGCGAACTCGGGCGCGATGCCGACCAGATCGATGCGGCGCAGGGCCGCTGCGATCGCCTGTTGACGCTGGGTCTCCAGCAGCTGGTGGCGCAAACATCGGTAGCGCTGGATCTCCCAGGATAGCTCGGCGATATCGATCGCGAGCAGCCATTCGATCGCGGATCGCGGCGCGAGGTCGGCAAAGATCGCTTGCCGCAGCGCCTGGTAGTGCTCGCGGCTCTCACCGGGCAACAGCAGGGGAGGCGGCGCCAGCACTTCGAGCTCAACCGGCATGGCGTTGACCGTGGGCTGCTGTTCGGTCTGGAAAGGGCCGTTCATCGCCGTCTCGCCTCCGAAGCGACGTGTGCGGACATGCTGCTGTCGACGATCGTTGCCGGGCTGGCAATCCCGTGCACCGGGCTTGCCGCCCACAAGTCCTGCGCGACCGGCAATGGCGCGATCTGCATATCAGCCCACCAGGCCCGCTCGTTGCCGTGCCGGTGCAGGTCCCGGTGATGGGTGCGGCACAGCGGCACGATGAACTCGTCGCTAACCTTGCGGCCCAGGGATCGCGGTTGCGCGAACTTCAGGTGATGCGGATCGGACGGGGTCTGCTGGCAGACCAGGCAGGGCTGTCCGCGCACAAACAGCCGGTGGTCTTTGCTGCGCTTGCGCGGCGGCTCTTTGGGGAAGGCAAGCCCGGGTGTTTCATGCGCGTCCGGTGTCGTGCTCGCCGCGGCGGCCGGACCCGGTGCATGGACCAGACTTGGCGCGCCGTCTGCGGCGCGCGCTGCCTCTGCAAGGCTGGTCGCGGGAGCTTGCGCGAGCCCCGTTTGGAAGGCGGCCTCGACCAGTCGGGCATCCGCCTCGCGCAGCGTGTTCTTGATGGGCAGGCTGACCTTGGCCCAGGACAGCAAGTCTTCGCTCGCGCTCACTTTGGCGAGTTGCCCCAACAGCTGCTCGCGGAGCTCGGCGGACTGTGGCGCCTCCAGCACTGGCGGGCGATGCAGAACGCCCTTGGCCGGCTTGGGTTTGGCGCCAGGCGGGGCTTTGGGCTCCGCGCCCGCTGAACCGGCGACCGTATCCGGCGCGTCGAGATCATCCTCGCCGGTAATCCCGACCAGGGCGAACAGGGCATACCGACGCGCATAGGTCAGCGCCGCCCCATCCGATGCGGTGCCTCGACGTCCTTGGCGGCGCAGACCGGCCACTCCGAGGAGATCCATTCGCCGGAGGCATGGGCGAGCAGGGTGGTGAGATGGATCTGCTCGGTGGCCGGCTCGACCCGGGTGGTCTGGATGGTCGCGATCTCCTGCTGGCTGAGGGTTTTGCGCACGATATCGAGGCCGGACGCCAGCGAAGCGTAGCGAAAGGACCGATCGTCATCGCGCAGAAATGGCGAGCGGATGATTGCAGTCAGGGTCTTCTCCGGGTTGGTCAGCTCGGCCTGCGCGCGGGCCAGTGCGGCGGCGATCGCACCGATATGCTCACTGGCCTGGTGCATGGACGCTCTCCATCTCAATCAAAGCTGATGGCGCCGGATTTGGCGCGCTTGGCGCGAAGGCCGTGGCCGATCGCTTCCTTGGCGTCCTCGGGCATCAGCTTCTTTAGCTCCGCTTTGACGAACTCGTGCTCGCCATGGGCGGCGCGGGTGCGCAGATAAGTCGCCGCGCACTCCGCCCACAGATTGGACGAGGTCATGTTGACGACCTTGACTGCGGCCAGCCGCGGCCGCGGCGTCTCGATCCCGAACAGGACCGGCGGCTCGCCGCTCTGCACGCAGCGCCAGAACTTCTTTTCTGCCGTGAGCAGCAGATGCTGGTAGAGCGGGTCGGCATGCACCGTGAGCTCGACCCATTTGCCGCCGCCGGTGATGATCGACAGCACCGACGAACGGGCGGCGACCACCCATATATTGTGCTGTAGCTGCGCCATGTGTTTGTCGGCCGCGGCCTCCTCGGTGAAGGCCCACGGCAGCATGAACTTGGCCTCGAACACCGCGCCGGTTTCTGCGACGATGCCATCGAGGGTGGCCGCCATCCAGCGGTGGACCGGATGGCGCACCCGTTTCTGAATGTCGGCAATGGTCATACCCGACGCGCGCT
Organism: Bradyrhizobium sp. 142; assembly: GCF_023074015.1. NCBI lineage: Bacteria > Pseudomonadati > Pseudomonadota > Alphaproteobacteria > Hyphomicrobiales > Nitrobacteraceae > Bradyrhizobium > Bradyrhizobium sp. 142. Next base: position 10,398 of record NZ_JADPKQ010000493.1, on the reverse strand, counting down.
GGTACCAGGTCCGGTTGAGGTCTTCGGTGACGCTGCCGAGCTGGACGATCAGGTTGTGCGCAAAATCTTGCGGCGCGACTTCGCCGCGCTTTTCCCGCCACAGGCGCGTGAGGTCGTCCTGATCATTGCCCATGATGACGCGGGCATCCGAGCCGCCGATAAAGGCGCGCCGGTCAATGGGGTTGCACGTGAGGACGGAATGGGGCGCCTCGGCGCCGTCGGTTGCAATCGGGACCACCGGTCTCTCCTTCGTTTGGCAAACGCGGCTTGTCGCCGCACCACCAAAAGCCCCGCCCCTGCGAGGAGAGATACCGGGGCCAACGGCCAAGGCCCGGTGAGTGCAGTAACGCTCCTTTCGCGGGGGAATGCCAGTCCTTCTTTCGGCCCGAAAACCCTTGATATGTCAGGACGTTGGAGGGAGCTTTCCGGATGCCGCAATCAGCATCAGCCGAGGATCTCGGACATGGCGTCAATTCGACAAATCGAAGCCAATCGCAGCAATGCCAAGTGCAGCACGGGGCCGAAAACGGCGCGCGGAAAAGCAAAGTCCAGCCGCAACGCTTTGCGTCATGGCCTCGCCAGGAGCTGCAAAAGCGATGACCCGGAGTTCGCGACGCTGGTGGTCGCCATTCGCGCGGGCCTCGCAGGTGAGATTGGACCCGAAACGGCAGCCGCCGTTGCGCACGCCAAGTGCGAGCTACGGCGCGTGCGACTGGTCCGCCAGGCGATGTTGGCCGCTCTATGGGATGACCCGGTCGGAGACGTCGCGCGGCGACTCGAGGGGCTTGAGCGCTACGAGCGCAGCGCGCTGGCCGCGCAAAAGCGCGCGCTTCGATCGCTAAGGTCACCGCGAGTGTAAGCTTGCGATTGGCTTCGTTCTGGAAAAGATCTCGACCTTCCAGCCGGCGACGGATCATGGGAAGCCGAAGTCATACCCCTCCCGGCCGACCGAAATGAGGTCAAGTTCGATATCATCGAACATCGGGTGGGTGGCCGCCCATTTCAAAAATTGCGAGGTACTGTCGACCTGGTCGTCGTGCTTGCCGTAGGGGAACGCCAGCAGCGCCAGCAAATAGTCGTCCAGCCAGGGCGCATCTGCGGGCAGGTGCACTTGTCCGGCCTCGATCCGGAAGGATTGTGCCGCCATGCGATCGGCCTTGCTGCCTTCGGGCTTGATGCCAATCGGACGCGGCATGCCGTTCGGCGTATCGCGTTGCAGGTCCTGCAACATCGCGATGCCGGGACCGGCGTCCTCAACCAAAACCGCGTCCGCGCTATATTTTGTTGCCAGCGCGGCCACGGCGCGCCGCAGGTCGGGATATTGGTGTCGGCCCCGGTAAACATCAAGCAGGTAGTAGTCATTCTTGATCATGCGCCACGTGGTGCAGACCGAGTAATCGTTGGCCTTTCCGGTCATCATGGCGGTGTCCCAGCTCTGCACGACGTAGCCGGATGCGCCAGCGGCCGGCAGCTGATCGTAGCGGCAAAACCAGTCTCGCTTGATTAGATTGCGCTCGAGCGGCACCGGCCGTTGCTGGTATTGCGCCGAGAATTGCAGGCTGCCGATTTCGGCTTTGATCCGCTCCAGCACCGGCTTGCCTTCGCGCCGCGGGTGCAAGAGGTCGCCGGTGCGCCGGCGAAAGACGCGATCTTTGCCGATGGGGATGTCGCTATCTTCGACGGCGATGGCCGGCAGATCGAGGTGATGCCAACCGCCCGCTTGCAGCAGATGACCTGCGAGATCGTCTTCGTGCAGGCGCTGCATCACCACGATTATGCAGCCGGTTTGCTTCTCGTTCAATCGCGAGACAAGAGTGCCGCCAAACCAGTCGGTGACGCGGTTCCGCCCGGGCTCCAACATCGCCTCCTCCGCCTTGAGCGGATCGTCGATGATGATGAGGTCCGCTCCCCGACCGGTCAGCGTGCCTCCGACCGTGGTGGCGTACCGACTGCCCCCGGTCGTGGTCACGAGTTCGGTGCCGGTATCCTTGGCTGGGCGCATGGCCGGGAACAGCTCTTGATACCAGCCCGATTCGATCACCATTCTGAACTGGCGGTGCAGCTCGGCGGATAGCTCGCTCGCGTAGCTGACCACGATGATGCGGCGGCTCGGGTCGTGACCCAGCAGCCAGGCGACGAACGCGACCGAAACCGACAACGACTTCAGCGACCGCGGCGGCTGGTTGATGAGAAGCCGACGGCAATCGCCGTCGTGGACGCGCATGAGCTGATGGGCGATCGCATCGATGTGCCAATTCGACAGATATTCGCTGCCGGGAAACACGGTCGCGAAGGCCCGCTGGATGAAATAACGCAAATCGGTTCGGAGCAGCGCCGCCACCACCGGCATCATGTGCCGTCCTTCTCATCGCGCTGGGTCGGAGCCACAGTGATCGCATCGGCCAAGATCTGCTGCCGAAATGCCTCCAGAATGGCCTGATCGTCGACGGATGGGGTCTTCGCGGCGTCCTCTGCGGCGTTGCCGCTCATGACCATCGCGAGGGAGAGGAATTTATCCAGCGCCCTGACGTCTCCTTTCAGGGCTTTTTCCCGCAGGCGAAGCAAGGCTGCCTTTTGCGTGGTGACGCGTCGTGGCTTGCCACCGTCATTCAAAGCGACCGGAGCCAGCAGGGTGTTCTTCAGGTCGGTGGCAAAATTCAGGCCGCCCTTCGGGCGCCCGCGCGGATTGCCGGACCGACCCGGCTTGAAGCGGCTGTGCAGCGGCGGTCTGCCGTAGCCAATGTCCTGGTCCGATTTCTTAGCCACGGGCGGGCTCCGGCTTAACGGTGCCGATTTGACCGAATGGCTCGCCGGTCCCGGCGTGCACCGCCGTTTTGCCGGTCAGATGTTGCCAGCGCCGGATTGTGACATCGACGTAGCCGGGATCGATTTCGATCAGCCGCGCCCGGCGCCGCGTCCGCTCCGCGGCGATCATCGTTGTTCCGGCGCCGCCGAACGGGTCGAGCACGATGTCGTGCTCGTTGGTGCAATCGCGGATGGCGTCGGCAATCAGCGCGACCGGCTTGACGGTCGGGTGCAGGGCGAGCTTCCCCTTCGGCGAATTTGCCCAGGTGTTTTGGCTTGGATAGTCCCAGACGTTGGAACGGTTTCGACCAGTGCGACCGAGGTGCAGGTTGTTGACGTGTTGCGCGCCCATGCTTGAAGACGAAGATGAGCTCATGCTTTGATCGGTAAAGCGATCCCATGCCGGCGTTCGACTTGTTCCAGACACAGAGGTTCTTGAGCTCTGCGTAACTTGGCCGCGCGGCCTCCCGCACCGAGTCCATCGCGCGCTAATCCGAGCAAATGAAGTGGATTGCGCCGTCCATGCTGTGCGCGCAGGCCTGCGCGAAGATCTCGGCCAAGAACGTCTGGAATTCGGCCGCGGACATTTCTCCCGCGGCCATGGCAAAATTGCCGTGCTTGGTCTTGCCCAAGCCCGAGGCGTGGCCGGCGATCGGCACGTTGAAAGGTGGATCGGCGAACATCATGCCGGCGCGCTCGCCCTGCATCAGCCGGACGTAGCTCTCCGCCTGCCGCGCATCGGCGCAGACGAGGCGATGCTCGCCGAGCCCCCAGAGGTCGCCGGGCTGGGTCACCCCCGGTGCGGCCCCCGGCGGCGGCACCTCATCTTCCAAATCGTGTGAATCCGAAATGACAACGTCGAGTTCTCCGGTCGAAAATCCGGTCAGTTGCAGGTCGATTTGAGGGTCGATGGTCAGAAGCTCGGTCAGTTCGAGGCGCAAGGCTTGGACATCCCAGCTGGCGTCCTCGACCAGGCGGTTGAGCGTAAGCTTCAGCACACGCAGCTGCACCTCGCTGAGATCGACAATGGTCACGGTGGGCACGACATCCAGACCGACGAGCTTGGCCGCGAGGACCATTGCCCAGCCCGCTACCACCCGGCGCATGGCGTCGACGATGATCGGCAGAACGAACCCGAACTCGCGCAAGCTCGCCGCCAGCTTCTCAATTTGGGATTGGGGATGGCGGCGGGTTTGATGGCCAAGCGGACTGAGCTCGCCGATCGGAACGAGAACGGGATTCAAGTTGTGGCGGAGTGCGGCGCCATTGGTCAGTTGTTTTTTCAAGGGGGCCTCCGTGTGCGATATGCCTATCGGCATATGGCGGAAGGCCCGCTTGATGCACTTAGAAAGACCTCTCCCTGATCTCCAAGTTGGGAGCGCGGGCGCAATTTCGCCATTCGATGGCCGCGGCCATCCAGTTGCTAACGGTTTGCGGGGTGGCGGAGAGGGGCGGCTTGCATGTCCACATGAAGTTCAGCACGAACAGACCGGCTGGGGTCTGAGGGGAGCCGTCATACGCCGTTCCCACGTAGGGGCTGTGGGTGAATGTTCCGCCGTAGCGGTCGACCAGCTCGGCGAGCCAAATCACGACCTGCACCATCGTCGGCTGCGGAAGCGGGCCGCCCCGTTTCTTGCCGGTCTCGAGCGCGGTCCGGGTGGCGCGTTCGAGTCGCTGCGCGATACGGACGGCATCGACCAGATGACGCACCTCATAGTCGTACGCCTTAGGCAATTCCCGAGAAACCTTGTCCAATGACGCCCCATCTAACAGCATCAGGACGTCCGCGAGGCGATCGGCGGCGTTCGCCAAAACCTCGAGCTCAGCGATGTCAGCGTGCCTGGCCTTCTTCTTGGCATAGTCGGCAAGCGCTCTTAGCCGTCGAGGAAACAACCAGAAGACGGTGAGGCGGCCCGGAGCCAAGATCGGCGACTCCTCGGCGATCCAGTCGGCGTGACGTTGCTCCGAGGCGTTGACAAAATGGCGCAGGAGCTGGCCGGTCTGGTCCAGCGCCTTGTGAATCTCAGCTCGGGTTGGTTGCTGTGATCGCCGCAGGCAATCTGTGAGAGCGACCTCGCGGATCCAATTCAGCCAATCATGGCACTCGGTCCGCTGGCCGTCGAGCAACGGCAGATCGAGATCTTTGATGAGGTCATCACATTGGGCGCCGGTCAGTGGACGATGCAGAGCCTGGCGCTGATCTCCGGCAGGTTCGGAGCGGCTATCGAGCTCGCCGAGCGCATCATCGGGTCTGGGGTAACCCTCCTGCCGGACCATTCCGGTCCAGCCCCATCTTGGGTTGACGCGCCTAGGCATCGGCTCCGGCCCTGCATCAAGGGTGAAGTTGTTCGTTCGCACAGACAAATTCGTCACGAAATCGCGTTCACGCAAGACCGGGAAAGCACGGACCACCGCGGCGCAGCCGGATGCATCGGCATCGGGCGCCAGGCACCCGTAGATTTCGGGATGCAGAAGAGGTCAGGCGTTCACCGGCTTTCAGCGCTGCAGGGGGATCAATTGACGACGGTTGCTGGACGCCAAGAGCTCGTCGAGCCAGCTCGAGCAGCCGCGGCCTTGACGGCGCGGCTCCGTTAGCCAATTCCAAATCAGAGATGGAGCCCTTTAGTACGCGTGAAACGCGAGCGTCATTCCACACTCGTGGGCGGCCGCAGATTTCGCCCTGATGCGCAGGCGGGCGCTTGAGCAGGTGGTCAAGAGGCAAAGCAGAAGCTCAGGTTCGAGCCATACGGTCGCCAGCGCATCGCCGCCAATGCCTCCGCCCGCAATTACGATATCTGGCCATGCGCTGGTCATCGTAATGTCCTTCCGATTGACAATCGATTGCGCGAAACGGGAACGAGTTTCAACGATTGGCGATAGGCAACAGCGAAATTTTACAACAACGCTTCGAGCAGCCGCGGGTCGCTTCGGTTGTATCAACAACGACGTGCCGAGCTTGGTCTCCGAACGAAAGTTAGTAAGGCGATCGATCAACCCGCGCATTTTCCAAACTCAGTTATTGCGCGGCTGCTGCTTCCTTTTGTTGGTGTTTAATGCCTGTGCCTGACGTGTATGCCAGCAAGGCGACGTTGTATGCCTGCCAAAGCGCGTGCCGATCGATATCCGGGAAACACTTCAACACGAGCGGTTCAAGGTTAGCCACTTGATATGCATCCAGGCATTGAAGAATGACGCAGCTGACGTCGGCGATGCTGTGGTGTTGCATTGCCATTGCTCCCGGTTATGGACATCAGCTGGTTCCGCGGCGGCGGTGTCTTGGGCTGTTGCCAGGACGACACGTGCAGCCACAAGCTGAAGCGGCCGCCGACTCGATGGCCCTACCTGAGGAGCCTCGCTCGGCCGCAGGGTCGCGGCAAGCGCGACGCCCTTCTCAGAGGCGGTCGCGACCCGACGATGATGTGCGGACACTGAGCTCTGATGAACCGCCGGGTCCGTCGGTATGGTGGAGTTGTTGGAGTCGCCTGTCGAGTTCTTGCTTTTTGGCAACGATCCTCGCGGCGAGAATCTGATCGACGTCCGTGTAGAGAGCCCACAACTCATCGGGGGACATCTGCTCAAATTGCGGTCGGCAATCACGAATGTCCAAAGTCCGGCCCCCCGTTTGGGGCGGGTAGCAGCTAAGTCAGTCTTCAAAGCCCGGACGCTTACGCCGATTCAGATGATCGCGTTGCTGGCCGGGCCCACCGCGCTGCCCTCGTAAACCGCCTTCCTACCTCTAGCTTCGCGTGCCAGACCGACGATGCTGCGCTCGGCCTTGGCTACTCGGTCTCGAAGGTTCTCAAGTTCGGAGACTTGAGACGCGAGTGCCTCACAATGTTGGCGCAGAGCGAAATGACAACCATCCAGTCGCGCACGAGTATCCATTGCACGCCCCTCTATGGTACTGCCCCAGAACAGATGGCCCCGCGATTGGGACCACGACGAGACTAGTCAAATTGGGCCATCAGGTCTGTTCGCTTTCGCACGCTGGCTGTATGGTTTTCTCGGTGGACCGCCACGCGTCAATGGCTGAGAGCGGCAAGCAAGGTATTTGCTGCCGACCTGCCGCTCGGGCCTCACGGTTTTCGGAGTCGCAAAATGAACGGCTCAAGGCGACTGCCGCCGCGGACAAGGCCGACCTTGGATCTCGCCAGCGCACAAAATACCGCCAGCGTTTTCTACGGCCCCGCGCATTTAGGGTTGTGCTGGGGCCGTTTCGATCTGCGCGCGTTAGCTTTGATGGCCGGGCGCAGTATCCCGCGCCGAGGAAAAATCGGCAGTCGGTTCTGTTCGGTTTTGGACAGATTGGCTGCGGCAAGCCCGGCGCATGTCTGAGCCGCGGCTCCGACCCGGCCCTGAAGGGTGGCACAGCTAGTCTAATTATCGGAAGTCACGCCGAGCGCGGGGGTAGGAGCGCCGAGTGGAGCCTGATCGGCAGAACCTACTGTTCGAGCTCGACGTACCGACGAAGCCTGAAGACGATATCCGGCAAAGCGTGTCGCAGGCATGCAGCGTCTTGGGAAGTGGTCGAGAACGGTGCGAACCTGATCATGGCATTCCAAGGTCGACTTCCGTAGACGGTGATCGAGACTCCGGATTTCGAAAAGCCATCAACTTTGCGAAGCTCACCAAGGACGAGGTCGGCGATCGCCACAGCGGGCAGTCGCGCTAGTTTTTCATCGGGGCCGCCGGCGGACAAGGGAGCGACTGGCTTCGCAGGTGGCGCTGCCGCAGTCACGGGCTCCTCTTGGAGTGTTGGCGGCATCTCCGGCGCCGGAGGCGCGGTGGCGGGCGACGCGGACGGAGCAAAAATGCCCCTGATTAGCGCCGCAAGGCCTGCATCTTTCGCGTCATCGCTCATCGCTCTCTCGCAGTTGAGCGTAGCCTAGCAGCTTTTGGAAAGGATACCACCACGCCCTGAGCAAGCGCAGGGCGGTTCCTGTGTTCGCGATCGAACATTCAGGCGTGCAAAGTTTCGCTAAGCTTCTCCTCAGCGAGATACCTGATTCACGAAGGGGCGTCGAAGGTGTTGGGCGGTCTGGTGATGCGCTGGCGTATGCGCAATGTTTTGCTGATTTGTCCATCTTGCAAAAATGCCGCTTCCGCGATCCGCGGGCGCTACATGCTCGGCCAGGAGCGATTGACGTGCGATCCCTGCGGAGCGACTGACTCTGTGACTTCGTTTTGAAGGGATAGCTCACCGCGCGTGCGCGATCAGCAGTCGGAAGCACTCTTGCGTTCAGGGCTAGTTAGAACAGCGCTTTTTTGGGGGGATAAGGGAATGACAAATTGTGTGATCGTTCGGGCCTATGGAAGGCAGTTGGATCAGTTGCGCGGAGAGGCATCCCGCATTTCGCGGGCAAACAAGATCGACTGGTGGATCGAGCGCGGCGTCAGGCACACGATTTTGCTTTGAGGACGCTGAGGCGAAGAGGGCGTTCGTCTCAATCTGCGAAAACGTCGGTGTTTCGCATATTGATGGCGCCCCGCCAGCGTGAACAGGCGGGACCGCGACTGGCTTGGTCGAGGCGTTCTCCGAATGCCTTGATGGCGGCAGCAGCCAACCGGAGGGTGAGCATCGACACTAATTCCATGAGGTTCGGAGCGACCCAGGCTCAAGGCTGGGGAAAGTTGAGCCCGGCCTTACATCGGAATCCAGGCAACAATAAAAGAGCGAAGAATCGGCTTGGTTCCTATCTGGCCAGCACGTCCTCGCGCGACTTCAGCAGGCGCACCTAACTGCCGCTCTCATGCTCTTCCAGCTAGCATTTGATCAGAAGCGGCATCGACCTGACCAACGCGTGCAATTCCTCATTGGCCCGAAGTTTGCCGCCAGCAGCGCACCGAGGAGTGGCGTCAGACGATCGGCTGGAACCACGGCGTTTGCGATGTTGAAAGGAGCGGCCGGCTTGAACTTCGTACCGCGCCGGGGACGGAGGTCCCGCCGACCGTCTCGGAGGGGAGCGCGGCCTGCGCGAGGGCACGACAGCCATCACAAAGAGAATGTTGATCAGCAGCCATATCCCGAAAATGAGCAGGATAGTACGCACAAGGAAGCGACCATAATTTGAAACGGAAATCGGAGCCCGTCGCGACCGGAACCACCTTGGCGCAGCCGGGCGAAAACGGCCTCGACATTCACCTTACGAGGATGCCGACGCCGGCGGGTCCCGAGCGCATCGGGGAGCGCAAAGGATCAGTCGCAGCCTAGTCCGGTGCAAAACTCGCGTCTGTGCGGTTTCGGATATTCATGTACCTTTGATGGCACCGTTCCGCTGGGTGGACCCGCGGCGAAGCCGGAATGACAAGGCCTCGCGCCGCGACCACCAGCCCGTCCATGCGAAAGCTTGGTCCCACGGGCGACCACGGCTATGCACCGCGCGTTGAATAGGCGGCTAACTAACAGTTAGGAAAGAACCAATATCCTATTCCGTAGTTGACTCATGCGCCATCCCGGAAAGCAAGGTTATTGTTTGCGCCGAGGATGAGTTTAGACCTGAGCCAAGACGACATGAAGGACCTCAGGCGACGATTGGAGAAGCTTCGCGCGGACGCCAGAGACTTTACCGTTATGAGTCAGCTGGCGACGGATGCCGAAAAGCGCGCGCTCTTTCAACGCTTGGCGGATGAACTCGCCTTCGAAGCTCTTGAGCTTGAGGTAATCGTAAAACAACAAGGGCACTCGGATTCCAGCGACCAGCACGAGGTCGTGGAATTTAAGCCGTCCTCTCATAAGAAGCGCGGCTGATGCGGAAAGAGGCCGCTGCGGAAAAAGAGGCTAGGCGATCGGCTTGTCTTCGTTATCCGCCCCGCGCGCATAACGATGTTGAGCATAGCTCCGTCAGCGGCCGCGACGCCGCCTTTCTCATTCCATTGCGCATGGATCCAGACATCGCGCTGTTCATCGCGCATAGCGGAGATGCGAACCCCGACCGGTTTGTATTTGGTGCGGTGGGGCCGCCGTTAAACTGCACTTACTCCGCATGAGCCTGGGCGGCCCGTCGTCGCCGCGGGGGCCTGAAATCCGCCGGGCCGCAGTCATTAACTTGCAGTCATTAACCTTTCGGCTAAAGCGACAAACGGTTTACATAAGTAAACGCGGGAACGACCTCGCAGCACTGGAGTCGCGATCGCATCATTTTCCGATTGGTCCAGCGCCGGATCATGGCCCGAGCTTTCAAGGGTCGGAATGGGAGCTTCTGCAACATGCGTGAACACCGAGCTCCAGCCGTCGACGCCACTGCGCTGCTGTATGCTGGAATGGCTCGCTTCTCAGCGCTCCGAATTGGAAAACCTTCGTGCAGGGTGCGCGAGGCAGAGCGGGAAAATAGAGCGCCATATCCAAAGTGGCACGGGACTGCTGCTGGGGCGCCTAGCGCGCCGCAAGCCAAGGCGTCCGCGCATCAAGCGACACGGCTTGCGCTGTAGCGTCATCAGCGAAATCACAGGCCTAGTCTTACTGCGTCATAAATTTTTGCGCGATCGCGGACGCACGATCGCTCTTGCGCAACATGGACATCGCGACAGACTTCTGACGAGGGCGAGAACGAGCCGTCGACGCATCGTCGCAATCGAGTTTGGAATGTGCCGTTC
>NZ_JADPKQ010000055.1:0-1379 GCF_023074015.1 Bradyrhizobium sp. 142 | reverse complement strand
CTGGACTGCACCCCTGGAATGAGACACGATAATTTCTGTGACAGGCTCATTTCGAGGATGACCTGTGGCAGCAAAAGCAAAGAACCGTCAGTTTCCGACGGCGTTCAAATTGAAGGCGATCAAGCGTGCTGAAGGAGGCGAAGGCGTTCTGCCTGTGGCCCGCAAGCTTGGGATATCGCGCAAACTCCTGCATGACTGGATCAAGGCGTGGAAGGCCCACGGCCCCGAGGGGTTGAACCGCAAGCGCGGGCCGAAGCCTGGGCCCCGGAAGCTCAAGCCGCTGGACGTTGCAGAGAAGCGCTCTGCACTCGCCCAGGCGAGCGCCCGCATCGCCGAGCTCGAACGGCTGGTCGGCCGCCAGCAGATGGACATCGATTTTTTTCGAAAAGCCTTGCGCGCCTTGGAGCGGCCGGCAGCGCAAGGCAAACCCGCATCCGCATCATCGAAGTCATCGAAGCCATGACGCTGGAATCAGCCGGCTCGCCAGCCGATGTGCAGCGCCTGTGCAGGCTCGCAGGCCTGCCGCGCGCGACCTACTATCGGCACCTTGCCGGCCGCGGCGAAGAGGCGGATGAGTGCGAACTGCGTGACTTGATCCAGCGCATTTGCCTCAAGCATCGCTTCTACGGCTATCGGAGGGTGACCGCGACCCTCAGGCGGCAGGGCATGGTGGTGAATGCCAAGAAAGTTCAGCGGCTTATGCGCGAGGACAATCTCCTGGCCCAGCGCAAGGTGCCGTTCCTGAAGCCACCTGCCGACAGGCCTTCGGCCTTTCTCATCGTGCCCAATCTGGTGCGTGGCCTCGTGCCGTCAGCGCCCGACCAGATCTGGGTCGCCGACATCACCTATGTGCATCTCGCCAGAGCCTTCGTCTATCTTGCCGTCATTCTCGACGCCTTCTCGCGCAAGGCCGTCGGCTGGGCTTTGGAAAATACGCTTGATGCCTCGCTCGCCATTGCTGCGCTGAATACAGCCCTCGATGGCCGAAAGCCGCAACCCGGCAGCCTGATCCATCACTCCGATCGCGGCGTGCAATACGCCTCCATCGCCTACCGCCAGAGGCTAGCGGAACACGACATCACCATCAGCATGAGCAGACCCGGCAATCCCTTCGACAACGCCAAGGCCGAAAGCTTCATGAAGACGCTCAAGACCGAAGAGATCAACGGCAAGGCCTTCGTCGATCTCAGTGACGCCCGCCGCCGCATCGATGGCTTCATCGCAGAGGTCTACAACAAGGACCGGCTGCACTCGGCGCTCGGATACCAATCGCCCCTTGAGTTCGAAACCGCGTTCGCGCAAAACAAGGCACGATAACGCATCATGGCAACCGCACTGTCACAGAAATTATCGTGTCTCATTCCAGGGGTGCAGTCCAG
>NZ_JADPKQ010000197.1:0-1403 GCF_023074015.1 Bradyrhizobium sp. 142 | reverse complement strand
GAAGAAGACGGTTTCCCTCGCAGTCGGGTCAAATGATCGGATTTGCGAGACCTGACCTGAACCCGTCCGGACCGCCGCAGTGAAGCCGGCATCGGTGAGTTCGTAGAACCGCTGCTCCGCTCTGGCCAGTTCTTGTGTGTCGTCAGCATTGAAATGGTGTCGGCTGTCGCCGCTTCGGTCCATCACGATCTGGATTGCCATGATCGTCCTCCTCGGATTGCTGGAGTATCCGGCCGAACTCGCAGACTTTCAAGAGTTCGTTCACGCGATCCAGAACGATCTGCATCAATTATCGGGCGAGAGAAGAGCGCGACTGGACGATATCGCCCGACGGCGCGAACCGATGCGCCTACAAGCGTCACTAGAGGGAAACGCGGGCTCGTTGCCGAGACTAAGCCACGGCATGGGGTCGGTTGGCCTGTCCAATCAGGGATTGGAGCGAGAGATAAATTTTTTCAACAGGTTAGAGGGCAGCGTGTGCGCGACGTGTGCACCGGGAGATCAAGAAAATCTTGCGACAGCCAAAGTGAGCCGGCTCTCAGAAGATCGCGACCAACCTCGTCAATCCGAGCAAAAGGAACAAGACAAGGATCAGTCCTCGGGCAAGCAAAACAGTCAGACTGTCGGACAGGGGCGCGGCGAGCGTGACCGACGCGACAGTCCGAGCAAAAGGCGCCGCAGGGCCAGAAGGACCAGAGCACGACAACCGGCGCCAACACCAGGCCACGCAATGCACCTGCCGGTTAAACCATGACGCAGCAGAACCGGGGGGCGTCGACCGGTACCCAGGCGACCGCGCCGGCGCAAAACCAAAGTACGACTAGCCAGAGCATGTCGGGCCGCGTATCGCTGAATGCGCAACAGCAGACAACGCTACAGCAGTGCTCAGCTCGCGCACGCCGATCAAACAACCCGCGCTCGCGCCGTCTCCGTAAACCCGGCCAGCTCCGACGCCGCGAGCGCTACCATCAAGACTCGCCGATCAAAGGGGCGCATTGCCTCATCAAGAATGTTACCGGAGAACTGACCGTCAGGAGTGGGGCCGCGATACCGAATCGGATCGGTGTCGCCGATGGCAGGACGGATCAGCATGGGTGCGCGGCGCGAGATCACGGCGGCGGTGGTAGACCGCTATCGATCAGCAGGGCGGGCAGATAAGGGGCGCATTCTCGACGAGCTTTGCGCGGTGACGGGCTGGCATCGCAAGCACGCGGTTCGGGCGCTGGCCAGCCATGTCGCAATTTCGCCGGAGGCCCGGCGGCAGCGAAAGCCGACCTATGGCGCCCCTATCAGGGATGCGCTAGCCCGCATTTCTCACAGTGTTGAGGCGCATCGGGGCGCGAATCAGCGAAAGTTCTTTTGCGAGAAGGACTTTTGTCTGATCCAAGGAGCGCCCCGATGCC
>NZ_JADPKQ010000060.1:0-1427 GCF_023074015.1 Bradyrhizobium sp. 142 | reverse complement strand
CGCCGCCGACTTCCTGCTCAATTTGATCGCCTATAACCTGATCCGCATTCCCAAACTGCTTGCCGCTTAGCCTCCCTGCCCCAGGGGGCACCCAACACCAGGCTAGAAAATTACATCCAACTCCAAAGCGCCGTCCCAACAACGACCGGCCAAAATACAAAAACCCTCCAGCTCAGGGGTTTTTCAGCAAACTGCTAGATCGTTCAGCCATGTGTTAGTCGGAGAAAATCGCAGCGCTAACGCCTGGGTCTGCTGGAGTACCAGCGCCAGCAATCCTACGAGGTTTGCGTCACTAGACCCGAGCGAGGGTGACGCAATAAGAAAAAGCCCGAGCACGCGATCGGTGTCGACGAATTTCAATTGGTTCGCGACGATGAACCTACGAACGACTATACCCCCCATGCTATGGCAGACGAAGACTAGCTGGTGCTGATCCCATAGTCGCGCGTTGTTGAAGTGCTCCCGCAACGCGTCTACGACATCGCCGATGCTATAGGTTCGCGATGAAAGCTTTGTTTGATATGAAAATACAAAGACACCCGTATCCCTGGCGGCGGGTTCCTTAACGAGGAGTTCTGGCCAAGAAGGGTTGCCCCATGCGTCTGCGCCTCCTGATAAAAAGCCGTGCACAAACACGATCGACATATCCGAGCGAGGCCGTTGGATGCAGTGCAGCCCGAACTCCTGGAGGGGCCTATGCAGTGATTGGCTCATGGTGTTCTGGCTCGTACAGAGTGAAACTCCAACGCGACAAAACAGGCTTCCTGAAGACAACTTTTACGCTAAGTCGGTCTCAACGCCAAGGACAAGGGGCGGTACGCCACGTTCGAACAAACCGTGGAACCCATTGAGAGCGGCGCGGGCACACATCCCACATCATGGATGAGGGCAGTTTCGTCCGGCAATCCGGTCGGAGGACGGAATTGATGGGAGTTCTTCTGCGCACAACAGGAATATCAAAGCAAAAAGCAAAGCCCCGAACCCTCAAGCATGCCGCCTGCTCGCGGCCGTCAAGGACGCTTCGCGCCGCTCTCGCGGTGGCCGCAAGGCGACCATCTTTGACTGCCGCTGTGCTGGCGGCCAGCACAGCCTGTAGGTCGGGGCGGAAGGATGGTCTCCAGTCGAACAAAAGGATAGGACAAAGAAAGATTGTCTAACGAGACGCGCATGCGAACAGCGCTGTGTGTGACCTCTGGCGGGTGAGTGTTCAACTCGCGCGTCTTTTCTGCGTCCGCAGCGTTTGAGGATAGGGTGCATCTCGGCGTGTTTTGCAACGCACGTACAGCGCCCGTCCAATTATGTTGTTCAGTGGCTTCGGTCTGTCTACCGTACTCGTCCGAGGACGGCCGTCTTGCGAGTTCATCCGGTCTGTAGCTGACTGTCGGTATGGATATCCTTACTGATAGTCGCCAAGTGCGTCGCCTTGA
>NZ_JADPKQ010000276.1:0-1429 GCF_023074015.1 Bradyrhizobium sp. 142 | reverse complement strand
AACGCCCATGCCCTTGAGGCTGTAGACCTTGCTGCGAGCGTCCTCGACGGTAAAAGTCTCTGGATTGTAGACGCCGAGCCAGCCGGTGCGTTGCTTGCCGGTGGTCCGATCGGTGAACTTGAAGGAGAAGGTCGCCACGCCGGCCGTGGCGATGCTGACGTAGAGACCCGGACATTTGCGGTCGTAGAATTTGGCGCGCTTGGCGACCCGCTTTTCGCAGAGGCGATCGGTCAGGATGACGCTGCCGTTGCGGGCGCGCTTGCCAGCGGGTCCGGTCGTGATGGTAGTATCCATGTGGTTTCGGCTCCTAAGGCTGGACCAAAGGGCTCGGCTCCGGGGTTTTCAGCTTGTCGTGCGGACCGCTGAGAGGCTTAGGGCCGGGCCCTAGATTTGGCGAAACCCGCCGAAGCACCCCGAAACAGGCTAGGCGAAAAGTACTTGTTTTAAAGGCTTTTCTTCGTTTCGGCGTGTTTCACCGAATGCCAAGATGTAGACGTGTGGTCCTGACGCCCGGGGTCTGTGCATCAAGTCTTGCGGTGATGTGGCGGCCCGACCGGGCCCGCGCATCAGTCATCGGCATGGCGACGGGGGCAATAGTGCATCGCTCCCCGGGGAGAGCGCGATATAAGCCGTAAAACCACTGCGCAGGGAAGGCCGGATGTCGTGGCTTCACCTGTATGCCGCTGTGCAAGTTCTTATAGCGCAACTTTCGCACAGTGGACCGCGGGTGCCAGCCGGCACCCGGTCTTCCCTGCGCTCTCTTTCATTTGAGGGTGAGGCGACCAAGCAAAGCTCGGGCGAAACAAGCCGCGAGGACGCGAAGCTGTGTCTGCGATTTGAAATGCAAATTGAAAGAGCGGCGCTGTCACCTACACTCCGTCATTGCGAGCGCAGCGAAGCAATCCAGAATCCCTCCGCGGAAAGACTCTGGATTGCTTGTGCGCCAGGCAAGCTGGCGCGGTCCAACCGGTGGAAGTCCGGTCCGGGTAAGCCGTAGCGGGCGCCCGGTAGTGAGTGTTGCGGTGTCGTCGGCGACGGCGGCAGCGAAGCGTACACAACGATGCTGTGGGGTGGCTATTGAGCCGCGAAAGACAGAAACTCGCAGAGGCCGAGGCGGTAAGCAACGTCGAAGGCAACATGTGCGGTCCCGTTATGCGAGGGGCTGACGCTCTGCCGTGGTCGAAGACCCCATCACGCAGTAAGGGACCGCGCCGGAACCTGGGAGGTCCCGCGTTCGACCGCAGGCGGCATGCGCCTTCGGTCCGCATCGGGAAGGCGAGGAGCCGAAGCCGATGACGAACGAACGCGGGAAGTCGGACGTGGCCACAGTGCGAAGCCGGCGAACGAGGCAGAGCGATCTGCGAAAGGAGCTGGTGGAGCGAAGGGCCGCGACCAAGGGGAATGCGGACCAGCAAAGCACGACCCGGAC
>NZ_JADPKQ010000529.1:0-1448 GCF_023074015.1 Bradyrhizobium sp. 142 | reverse complement strand
TCTGTTTAGTCGCGGTGTGGCCGCGACGATAACATGACGGCGCTCATCCGGCAGCCAGCGCGAGCTTTCGGAGGTTGTGGGCGGTGCAGATCATCGCCCATTCGGCCTTCACTTTCTCGATTCCCCGCAGCAGGAACTGGCGGAAGCCTCTCGCCTCCTTGATCTGCCCGAACACCGGCTCGACCACCTGCTTGCGCAACCGGTAACGGCTGCGATGGCCGGCGCGCCTGAGCTTGGCGCTCATCCGGGCGAGCAGCGAGGCGGGCTTGGCCGGCCGCTTGGTGGTGGCGGACGTGGTTCCGTGCTTCTGTCGTCCGGTCGCGATGTAGCCTTTGATCCGCCGCCGGCTCAGCGTGCGAAGATTGGCGGCCGAGCAGTAGCCTGCATCGGCCGAGACTTCGTCCGGATTGCGCTTGAGATTGGCCTTGATGCCGTCGAGCAAGGGAGCGAACTGCGCCTGGTCGCTACCGTTGTTGTCGAGCGTGTGAGCGACGATGATCTGCGCCGTCGCGTCGACTGCGGCCTGCGCGTTATAGCCCTGGATGTAACCATCCTTGGTCTTCAGGATGCGGCTCTCCGGATCGGTGAAGTTGCGCTGCGCCTTGCCGTCCGGCTCCTGTTTCGGCGGCGCCGGTGGCTTGCCGGTCTTCTTGCGGCCTTCTTTCTTGCGTTGCTCTTCCGCCTCTTCGCGGCGTCGCATCTCTTCTGCGGCGGCGGCTTTGGCTTCCGCCTCCAACTCCGCCTTGGCGGCACGGATCTTCGCAACCCGCTTCTGCTTGTCGGCCACCCAGTCGGGCATCTCGTCGCCACGCTTGTCGCCGTAGAGCTTGTCTTCCTCCGCATCGGCGGCCTCGGCGGCTTTCAGCCAGCGGTCGACCTCGGCTTGAAGCTCCGCTTCCCGCTTCTTCATGCGCTCGTAGCTCATCGCTTTGTGTTTCGACGCATTCGCCTTGATCTTGGTGCCGTCGAGTGCAACGTGCCCGAGCTTCACCAAACCGGCTTTCTCGGCCAGCTTCAGCACCTGCACGAACAGGCCGGCCAGAGCCTTGAGGTGACGCCTGCGGAACTCCGAGATCGTGCGGAAGTCCGGCGGGTCGCCGGCCACGATCATCATGAAGTCGGCGCGCTCCACCGCCGCCCTGGCGATCCGCCGCGACGAGTAGATGCCGCTCGCATAGCCATGCAGAAGCACCGCCGTCATCAGCCGCGGGTCGAACGGCGGCTGGCCAAGCGCGCTGCGGTAGCTGCCGGAAATCGCCGAAAGATCAAGCTCCTCCCGCACCAGCGCTACCACCAGCCGAGATAGGTGATCCTTGGGCACGTAGTCCTGCACGCGCGGCGGCAGAAGCTGCGCCTCGTCAATCTTCCAGAGTCGAAAATCCTTGCTCATAGCCCCGCAAAGAATCAGACTCGCCCCAGCTTGACCAGCGACTACTTGGACAGGCTCC
>NZ_JADPKQ010000387.1:0-59992 GCF_023074015.1 Bradyrhizobium sp. 142 | reverse complement strand
GGTGGCCGAGCCCCGACGTGTTTCCTTGGCTTTCAATGCCGAAAGGGAGAATGGGTCCGCCGCTTCGGAGCTTCGCTGCCGATGCGCATGACTGCATCATGGTTTGGGTCCTTGGACCCACCGAATACAAGGTTGTGACGCGACTGATCCGCGCCCCGCAAGCGGGCTCCCCTCTGATCGTCATCCCGATCGCACCGAGCGGTGCCGTCGTGCTCGAAGCTGTCAAGGTATGGCCTGGCAAGCCCGGAGCATGCCGCACGGTTGGCGCGACGGCCAACCTTGACAGCTCCTGCGCGCGACGACGTCAGCGAGCCGCGGGTCGGGACGAAGAAACGGGGCTTTGAGATCGAACAAAGAAACTGACGAAAGACAAAAGAACTCCTTGACAAAAAAAGCCCCATACAAGGACACCGCGGGAGGGGGGACGTGGATGTCGCGGCGTGGGCTATGGGGATTTGAGTGCCGCGGATGATGTGGGTGATTGGAGTTGAACCGGTTCAGCGAGTTGGCCGAGGGCGGAGCGGCTGACGAATGAGCGGCGGGTCGCGTTGAACGCTGTGAGTTGGCGGGCGATTTGCGACACCGGCTGGACATCTGAGCGCGCTCTGCCGTGGCCGATCGAGAGGCAGCGAGCGCGACGACCCGTTTTGCGGGATTGTGATGCGATCATGAGGTGTCGATCCTGATGACGGTTGTCGGACCTGTCGGCCGATACCGTGGCGTGGCACCGCGCTGGAACACCTCGATGATGATCATGCGACCGCCGCAGCATGGACGAGTCGACTTGCGGTGATCGACGGCGGCACCGGTGGGCTGGCCTTCAGGTTTTGAAACGGCGAGCATTCGCGCGCTTGGGCGATGTTGTCGGCGCGCGCGCCGCTGGCGAACAGGCCGTAGTGGCGGATGCGGTGGAAGCCTTGCGGTAGGACATGGATGAGGAATCTGCGGATAAACTCGCCGGTAGCAAGTGTCGTGACCTTCTGACGATCACGACCATCGGCACGATAGTCCTTCCATCGGAAGGTGACGCGGGTGCGGTCGCAGGCGATCAGCCGGCTGTTGGCGATGGCGACGCGGTGGGTATAGCGCGACAGGTAGGCCAGCACGGCCTGTGGCCCGCCGAACCGGGCGCTTGGCATAGACCACCCATTCGGCGCGGCGTAGCGGTGCCACATACATCGCGAATGCCTGCGGGTCGGCGAGACCGGTATGATCGCCGAAGAACATCAGGAGGCCGGCTCTGTGGGCCGCGATCAGCCTCTCCAGGAACAACCGGCGGGACAGCGCGAGAGCACGCGCACGGGCAGGAAGAAGGCGGGCCGGGACGCCACCCAGCGCTCGCCGTCGAGCGAGATGCCACCGCCCGGCACGATCATGTGGACGTGCGGGTGATGGGTCATGGCCGAGCCCAGGTATGGAGAACCGAGGTGATGCCAACGCGGGCGCCGAGATGCTTGGGGTCGGCGGCGATCGTGGTCAGGGTCTCGGCCGAGGCCTTGAACAAGAGATCGTAGACGATCGCCTTGTTCTGGTAGGCGATATCGGCGATGGCCGCTGGCAGTGTGAACACGACATGATAGTACGGCACCGGCAGCAGATCAGCCTCGCGCGCCGCCAGCTATTGCTTTGCCGCAGCCTCCTGGCACTTCGCGCAACGCCGGTTGCGACAGGAGTTGTACGCGATGGTGGTATAGGCGCAGTCCTCGCAGCGCGCGACATGACCACCGAGCGCCGCCGTGCGGCAGTTCTCGATCGCCGACATCACCTTGAGTTGGCCGAGGCTCACATGGCCGGCATTGGCCCGGCGCCATGCCGGTCCGTGGCCGCGAAAAATGTCTGCGACCTCCAGCGATGGACGCGGCACGCGAGCCGCGCTTAAGCGGGCGGCTCGACCTTTTCGATCTTGCGGGCGATATGCTCCAGCGGGCTCATAATCTCTTGGATCGTCTTGGTGGTTGTCGAAATCCCTCGATCTCAAGACAGGACGCCCTGTTGCGCTATCCTCTTGGCTCCGCCGTCAGCCGCAGCGTCCTACCGCGCGAGCGGTTTAGTCCATTGGCCCATTTCGGAAGTGCCGTGACTTTGACTTGAGCCTGAAATGAGCACCAAAGCGGACATCTGGCGATCAATCTGAATTTGCGGGCTCACATCATATTTTTTCACGCTGTCGGCCATCTAAGGCTTAGACATAACCACCCGCGTCAGCATCGGAAAATGCTTGTTGCCGCCCGAGAAGGGCGGGAACTGGACCAAGTCCGCGCGCATGCGCTTGATGACGTCGGAGCTCAGCGCGCGCGAAAGCGCTGCCGGGCTGTCGAACACCAGCTTGTTGCGCTGCATGTACTCGACCCTTTGCGACGGAAGCCGGTCGACCCAATCAATACGGGTATAGATCTCGATCTGACGGATGTCCGGGAAGGTCCGCATGATCGACGGGTGATGCTCCAGATAGTGCAGGTGCCAGGCGTTCAGGTCTTCCGCCGGCCCGGGGTAGTGAACGAGGTAGCTGCACGGGATGGCCGCAGCATCCGGATGCGCGGCGACATCGACGGGAAATGGGCGCGTCAGCATCACCTGGTGCGTGACGTCCAATCCGGTGAGACCCGACAATCCGGCACCCGTCGCCAGACCGGCAAGAACGCCGCCGCGATCCATTGCCGCCTCGCATGCGAACAGATTCGAAAATCGCAATTGAAGCGCAAACACGGGACCGGATCCATCGGCCTTGTAGGGATGATCGACCGACTGTTCCAGCGGAGTGAACAGCAAGCCCTCCGTCATGTCCGGGATCGATCCGACCAACTCGGCTGCGGCGGCAACTTCGTCGGGATGAATCCGCCGTTCGCTTGCCAGATCGGAGAACGTCATGAACAGCGAGATCACGACGGCGCCACCTGCGTTGCCTCGTCCGCGTGCAGATGCGACACGAGCGCGGCGCGAATATCATCGGACCAGGGAATCGCGTGATGATCCACCAGCGATGTCGCAGCAAGGATCTGGCGTGCACGCCAGCGTACGCCATCTGCGCCCGAGACCACATGCGCCAAGTGGAGCGATGCCCGGCCGACCCTCCCTACGCGCAGCTTGAACGTGAGGAGATCGCCAAACATCGACGGCCGGGAAAAATCGCAGGTCAGATGCACGGTGGGCGTGCCGATCTTCCGCACCGTGATCAAATCCGGCCAGGGAAATCCGATTTCCGCCCAGAAGTCCTCGACGACTCCGTTGAGCATGTTCAGATAGGACGGGAAGTAGGCGATTCCGGAGGGATCGCAGTCCGCGAACCGCAGCTTGCGGTCGAACGAGAGCGCCGTCATCAGATCGCGACGACGGGATGCCGGATGACACCGACGCCGTCGACCCCGGCCTCCACCACGTCGCCCGGCCACAGCCATTCCTGCGGGGTCATGCCTGCGCCGACCCCTTCCGGCGTTCCCGTCGCGATGATGTCGCCGGGCTCGAGCGTCATTCCCGACGAAATGTCGGCAATCAGGGCCGGAACATCGAAGATCATGTACTTGGTGTTGGAATCCTGTTTCGTAACTCCGTTCTTCGTCAGCCATAGCCGCAGGTCATGTGGATCTGGAATCTCGTCCGAGGTCACGATGCAGGGGCCGAACGGCGCATAGGTATCCATGCCCTTGGAGAAGATCCATTGGCCGGCACGGCGATTGTCGCGCGCGGAGACGTCGATCATCACCGAATAGCCGAAGACGTGGTCCATCGCTTTCTCGACCGGGATGCGGGTCGCGGTCTTGCCGATGATGACGGCGAGCTCGACTTCCCAGTCGAGCTGCTGCGTCATCTTCGCATTGTGCTGGATCGCCGCGCCCGGACCGATGACGGAGGTCGGCGGCTTGGAGAAGACGACCGGCTGCTTCGGCAGATCCTTGTCCGTATCCAGGCTCTTGGCGGATTCCGCCACATGCGCGCGGTAGTTCAGCCCGATGCCGAAGATGTTCTTTCGTGGCCGCGGGATCGGCGCCTGCAGCTTCACTTCCTCGACCGGAACGGCGGAGCCGACCGGCAAGCGACGATTGGCATCGTCCAGACAGTTCCTGAGTGCGGGCAGCAGCGTCACGCTGTTGTCGATGAACGACAGCATGTCGCTCGGCGATGCAAGGCCATGCGACGCACCGAGGCGCTGGACATCCACAACCAATCCATCAACGAGGACCCCGAGGCGGGCGCCGCTGGAGCCCAAAGTGTAGGTAACAAGGCGCATGAAGCTTTATCCGGCTTGTTCTGTTGAATTCTGCAAGTGACGTCAGGCGGCAACTGGTTGGTGGCCCGCATTGTCGCCATAGGCCTCTTCCCGGTAGAAGCCGAGACTTTCGATGACGGGCAGGTCGTTGAAGCAGAACAGACAGGCGTCCTCGCTGTCCGAGGCGTTGCCGTGCTCGTGCCAGGCCCAGGATGGAACGCAGAAGATGTCGCGCTCCTGCCATTCGAAGCGCTTGCCACCGATCACGGAATAGCCGCGGCCCTTGGCCACCTGGTAGATGAAGCTGCCGGTGTGCCGATGCGACTTCGTTCGTTCGCCCGGCCGCAGCAACTGCATGCTGGCGCCGATCGTCTGCATCACGTGTCCGCCAGTGACCGGATTGACGTAGTTCATGAGGATGCCGTCGTAAGGCGAGCCATCGGTCGCGGCGGCATATTTCCGCAAGGAGTCGTATGTCGGCTCCCACTCGTACTTGAACATGGGGGAATAGCCCTTCGACCATTTCGAGCCGGCCGGGCGAAGACCGGGATTGCCCCAGGTCTTGGTCGTGCCGTCCACGGGATAGCCGGATTCTTCCTGCTGAACCTTGGGATAGACCGCGAAGAAGTTCGCTTCCAGCGCATTGACCAGCGGAATGTCGAGGCCATCCTGCCAGATGCAGACCGAGCCGTTGCCATCGACCCCATGCTCGTGCCAGGTGCCGTTCGGCGTGAGCACAAAATCCCGCGCCCCTAGCGTCATCTTGTGACCGTCGACGACGGTGTAGGCGCCCGAACCTTCCATGATGAAGCGCAAGGCCGAGGCCGAGTGCGCGTGGGCCGAGGCGACCTCGCCGGGATGCATGACCTGCAAGCCCGAGTAGAGCCAGCCGACGGCTGCCGATACGTCGCGACGACCGGGATTGTTGAGATAGATCACCCGGCGCCCCGCCTTTTCCGGAGACACCAGCTCTACCGATCGCAGCACGTGTTCGCGCAGGTCGTTGTAGCGCCAGAGCACGGGAATGGACGCCGATTGCGGCTGCCATGGCTCGATCTTGTTGGCGACCGTCCACAATGCACCGGCTTCGTATCTCTCGAGATCCTTGTAGTAGGCCTTGAGTTCCGGAGTGTCCTCGACATTGGCCCGGCCGATCACGTTTTCGCGCATCTCATCCTCCAAGTCATGTTTCCAAGTCCTGTTTCCAAGTCCTGTCTTATGACGTCGCTGGATCGAAGCGTTCCCGTCCGTCGATGGCCTTTGCCAGGCCAGGATCGATGATCCAGTTCCAAAGAGACGATGGCCGGGACCATCATCTCGGATAGCCAACGGGACTTGCGCCATTGGCCTCGCCTCGTAGGCTGCGGAAGCCAGCTTGTCGGCGGTCGCGCTCGCGTTAAGATGCTCAGATGAAGCCTGGATGGCGGCAGCCTTGAAGCGAGGCAGCTTGAGCATCGGCCCTACCCTGTCGCTGGCTCACGACCGCTCCCGAACTGGGGTTGGCAGCACGGCCCGGCGTTGACTTACTTCACATGTAAAAGTATGTTAATGCATATTTCTGGAGGATGCAATGGCTGAACGGTCTTTCGCTCGCGAAGTCGAAGATCTCAGGCTCGGCACGGGCGACACCTTCCGCGGCGAAGGCATCCTCGCCATCACCAAGGCCCTGCTGCAGTCTGGCGTCGCCTATGTCGGCGGCTACCAGGGCTCGCCGATCTCGCATCTGATGGACGTGCTCGCCGACGCCAAGGACGTGCTCGACGATCTCGGCGTCGTGTTCCAGAGCTCGGCCAACGAAGCGGCCGCAGCCGCGATGCTCTCGGCATCCGTGATGTATCCGCTGCGCGGCGCGGTTGCCTGGAAGTCGACGGTCGGCACCAATGTCGCTTCCGACGCGCTCGCCAATCTTGCCTCCGGCGGCGTCACCGGCGGCACCATGATCATCGTCGGCGAGGATTACGGCGAAGGCTCCTCGATCATGCAGGAGCGCACCCACGCCTTCGCCATGAAATCGCAGATGTGGCTGCTCGATCCGCGGCCCGACCATGAATGCATCGTCAATCTGATCGAGAAGGGCTTTGAGCTCTCGGAGGCCTCGAACACCCCGGTGATGCTCGAGGTTCGCGTGCGCGCATGTCATATGCATGGCAGCTTCGCCTGCAAGGACAACGTCAAGCCAGGCTATTCCATCAGGGACGCGCTGAACAACCCCAAGCGGGATCTCGGGCGCATCGTGCTGCCGCCGGCGGCCTATGAGCATGAGCAGGAGAAGATCAAGACGCGGATGCCCGCGGCGATCGGCTTCATCCGCGACAACAAGCTGAACGAACGGATGGGGCCGGAGCAGGGCAAGGTCGGCATCATCATGCAGGGCGGCATGTACAACAACGTGATCCGCGCACTGCAATATCTCGGCTTGTCGGACGCCTACGGCAACACCCAGGTTGCGCTCTACATCATGAACGTCACCTACCCCGTGATCGACACTGAAGTCGCAGAGTTCTGCCTCGACAAGGAGGCCGTCCTCATCGTCGAGGAAGGCCAGCCGGAATATCTGGAGCAGGCGATCAACACGGTGCTGCGGCGCAAGGACATCAATGCGCGCGTCCACGGCAAGGACGTGCTGCCGATGGGCGGCGACTACACCGCGCAGGTCCTGCTCGGCGGCATCAGAGAATTCCTGGAAAAGGCTGAGCCGCGGCTGCTCGGCAACCGACCGCCGGCACCGGATGCTGCTCCCGTGCTCAACCACCCCGCCGTCGAGAAGCTCAAGCAGGCCGTCCCGCAGCGCCCGCCCGGGCTCTGCACCGGCTGCCCGGAGCGACCGATTTTCGCAGCGATGAAGCTGGTCGAAGAAGAACTCGGCCAGCACCACGTCTCGGCCGACATCGGCTGTCACCTGTTCTCGATCCTGCCGCCCTTCAACATCGGCGCGACGACCATGGGCTTCGGCCTCGGCCCGGCCTCGACCTCGGCTTTCAACGTCAAGGCCGACAAGCGCTCGATCGCAGTGATGGGCGACGGCGGCTTCTGGCACAACGGGCTGACCAGCGGCATCGGCAATGCCGTGTTCAACAAGCATGACGGCGTCTTCCTGATCGTCGACAACTACTACACCTCAGCGACCGGCGGTCAGGACATCCTGTCGTCGCGCGCGACCAACAAGCGGCGCAAGACTAACAATTCGATCGTGCAGGCCGTGAAGGGCATCGGCGGCCAATGGGTCCGCCAGATCGACCGCACCTACGACGTCGGCAAGATGCGCGACACGCTGAAGGAGGCCCTGACGACCAGGGACGAAGGCCCCAAGGTCATCGTCGCCTCCTCCGAATGCATGCTGAACAAGCAGCGCCGCGTGAAGCCGCAGATCAACAAGGCGATCAAAGACGGGTTGCGCATCGTCAAGGAGCGCTTCGGCGTCGACGAGGATGTTTGCACGGGCGATCACGCCTGCATCCGGCTCTCCGGCTGTCCCTCGCTTTCCGTGAAGCAGCTGGACGATCCCTTGCGGGACGATCCCGTTGCGGCAATCGACAATTCCTGTGTCGGATGCGGCAATTGCGGCGAGGTCGCCGAAGCCGCGGTGCTGTGCCCCTCCTTCTATCGCGCCGATGTCATTCATAACCCGACCCGCTGGGACACGTTCAAATCGAAAATCGCCATGGCCGTGATCGGCTGGCTGCAACGGCGGCGTGATCGCGGGCGTCCGGCGCTCGAGGCGCTGGCATGAGAGACGAAACGGTCCGGCTCGCCCTCCCCGCCGCCGGCGACGCGACCGAGCGGCCGATCTCGATCGCGATCGTCGCGATGGGCGGCCAGGGCGGCGGCGTCTTGACCGGCTGGATCGTTCAACTCGCCGAGAACCACGGCTGGGTCGCGCAATCGACCTCGGTGCCCGGCGTCGCCCAGCGGACCGGTGCCACGATCTATTACATCGAGGCGATGCCGCCACTGGATGGCCGCAAGCCGATCCTGTCGCTGATGCCCACCCCTGGCGATGTCGACGTCGTGATGGCCGCCGAGTTCATGGAAGCGGGGCGCTCGATCCTGCGTGGCCTGGTGACGCCGGACCGCACGACGCTGATCGCCTCCAACCACCGGTCGTTTGCCATCGGCGAGAAGATCGCGCCGGGTAACGGCATTGCCGACGGAGACGCCGTCACCGGCGCCATCGGCGTTGCCGCCAAGACCGAGATCATCTTCGACTTGAATGCGCTGGCGATCGAGCACGGCAGCGTCATCTCGGCTGCAATGTTTGGCGCGCTCGCTGCGGCCAACGTGCTGCCCTTCGGCCGCGAAAGCTATCTCGATGTCATCCGCGCCGGCGAGAAGGGGGCCAAGGCCAGCATACGAACTTTTGAAGCGGCCTTTGACCGGGTCGAGACCGGGCCTCCCGAAGTCGCGGCGCCCGTGCAATCGAAGGTCGCCGACAGCATCCCCTCTCCTGCGACGCCAGATCCGCAACTCGCCGGGCTTGTCGCAAGAGTGAAGCAGGAGCTGCCCGAGCCCACGCTGGCCATGAGCCGCGCTGGCTTGAAGAAGGTGGTCGACTTCCAGGACGTCACCTACGGCGCCGAATACCTCGACATCCTCAAATCGCTGCACGCGGCCGACCGGAATTCGGGCGGCGCCGACAGGGGCTATGCCTTCACCCAGGCCGCAGCAAAATATCTCGCCAACGCCATGACCTATGACGACGTCATCCGCGTGGCCGACCTCAAGACGCGCGCTGGTCGCCGCGCGCGCATCGAGAGCGAGCTCGAGATGTCTGAGGGACAGGTGCTCCAGACCACCGAATTCATGCATCCCCGCATGGAGGAGGTCATGGGCATGCTGCCGGCGGGTTTCGGCCGCTGGCTGGGCGCAAGGCCGCGCCTCCTCGGCTGGCTCGATCGCCGCGTCAACAAAGGACGCCGGGTGCGGACCTATTCGCTGCCCTGGTTTCTGGCGCTTTATGTCGTGGGGGGACTTCGCGGCCTGCGCCGCCGCTCGCTGCGCCACGCAATCGAGACCGCGCACCGGGACGAATGGCTCAAGGCCGCGACCGACGCGGTCGGCACCAACTACCAGCTCGGTGTCGAAATTCTGCAATGCCGCCGCCTTGTCAAAGGCTATTCCGATACCCACAGCCGGGGGCTGTCGAAATTCGATAAGACCCTGGCCGCGATCAAGCTGGTCGAGCGGCGCGAGGACGCCGCCGACTGGGCGCGGCGCTTGCGGGAAGCGGCGCTGAAGGACAGCGCCGGCAAGGAGCTCGACGGCGTGATCCAGACCATCAAGACCTTCGCATGATGCAGGTCGCGCCCGGCACAGGAATAGATTGCCGTTCGGACCGAAGGACGTCAGGATCAGACAGCTTGACTACGATTCTCAGGTTGTTAATCGGAGCGACAGACCCGCGATAAATTCCTCCACTCGACGAGACACTCTGTGCTCGATGGTCATGCGATGCCGGCAGCACTCAAAGCGCACATTGTTCCCGTACCCGGGCAGGTCGAAACCCGGCTGTGGCTTCAATTGCTGTCTTTGCATGGCGAGCTCTTCGGGTCGCTGAATTCCGTGCTGAGTTCTGAGTTTGGACTGTCGCTCGCAAAGTTCGACGTACTGGCTCAGCTCGATCGTTGCAGGGACGGACTTGCGCTCGGGCAATTGTCGCAGAACCTAAAGGTGTCCGGCGGCAACGTGTCCGGACTCGTGCAGCGCCTGTTGGCCGACGACCTCATCAGCAGGGAAATGTCGAGCGAGGACCGGCGATCGTTCATCGTGCGGCTCACGCCCAAGGGCGAGGCGCTGTTCCGGAAGGCCGCCGATGTCCACAAGAAGCATCTCGGCGAGCGGTTCGAGAACGTCCCGCGCCGCGAGCTCGACGCCGCGCTTTCGGTGTTGCGGTCCATCTCCTCAAAGATCCGCACCGAGAGCAAGAAGCAGAGACACAAGAAATAATGGGCAAAGAATCCAGAAGCAGATGGAAATCCGGTCCGCCAAGGACGAGAGACCAGCTGCAAGCCTACATTCCCTATCTGCTCAATCGGCTGGCCAACCGCTGGAATCTCGACCAGAACCGGGATCTGAGCGAGCACGGCATCAGCAACGTCATCTTTCGCACGCTGTCAGTGCTGTTCATCTACAAGACTCTCACCGTCAACGAGATCGCCGTTCTCGCCGTGACCGAGCAGTCGACCGCCAGCCGCATGGTCGAATCCATGGTTTCATCGGGCCTCGTCGAGCGAGAGATCGCCGAGGAGGACCAGCGCCGCCGCGTCGTGGCCTTGACGGCGGACGGCGAGGCGCTGCTGCGCAAGATCTGGCCGATCATGGAAAAGAATTACGAGCGTCTGACCGCCGGCATCGACCCCGACGAGGTTGAAATCTGCGCCCGCGTGCTGGCCAGGATGGTGGAGAATATTCGCCAGAATCAGATCTGATCGATCGACGATCAGGGCCCGAGGCCAACCAAGCTGGTGCCGCCGCAGACATAAATCACTTGTCCGGTCACGAAGTCCGAGCGTTCGTCGAGGAAGAATTCGACCGCGTGCGCGACGTCTTCGCGCGAGCCGAGCCGGCCGACTGGAACGTTGCGGGCCATTCGCTCCTGCCGCTCGGAATCCTTCGGGACGATGCCCCAGAAATTGTCCGTCAGAATCGGGCCCGGCGCGACGACGTTTACGGTGATGCCGCTGGAGGCCATTTCCAGCGCCCATGTCCGCGCCATGCCGTGCATGCCCGCCTTGGTGGCGGAATAGGCCGAGCGGGTCACCGCGCCCATCGCCGCACGCGAGCTGACGAACACGATGCGGCCGAAACGGCGCGACATCATGCCCTCCAGGGCGGCCTGGGTCAGCAGCATCGGCGCCCCCAGGTGCAGCTGCGCAAGCATCAGGATGTCTTCGGGTCTCGCATCGGGCAGAAGGTTCGGCAGGATGATGCCAGCATTGTGCACGAGGCAATCGATCGCATGGTCGGAGCTGATCTCTTGCGCGATCGCCCGGGTCTCCTCGAGGCTCGTCAGGTCCGCGGAATAGGCCGTGAGCAGATCATGCGTCCAGCCGGGCTTCTCCAGCCCCACCGAGACCACGCGCTGTCCTTTGTCGACGAGCCGGCGGGCCAGCGCTTCGCCGACCCCGGAATTTCCCCCTGTAATGAGTGTGGTGCGGGCCTGGCTCATGATCGGTTTCCTGCAAATGGGATGCCTCAGACCTGCCGCCGCTTCAGCTCACGAAGGTCGAAGAACGCGCCGTCATGCATCAGCTTGGCGACAAAGTCCTTCAAGCCGCCGCGCTGGATCTTCTCGGTTGCGGTCAGCGGCAGCCGGTCGACGAAGCAGATCCATCCGGGTGCCTTGTAATAGGCCATCTGCTCCAGGCTCCAGCGGACGATGGCCTCGGCGAGTGCCCGGTCGGCGCCGTCCTGCTCGGCGATGATGACGGCGGCGACCTCGTCGCCCCGCACCTGATCGGGCGTCGCCGCAACTGCGGCCTGCCGGATTGCGGGATGACGATTGAGGACGGATTCGACCTCGACTGCGGCGATGTTCTCGCCGGAACGACGGATGACGTTCTTCTTGCGGTCGACGAAATGCAGATCGCCATCCGCATCACGCGAGACGATGTCGCCGGTGTGCAGCCAACCGCCATCCCATGCTTCCGCGGTGGCTTCGGGGTTCTTGAGGTATTCCCGGAAGAAGCCGTAGCGCGGGTCCGCGCCTGCCCGCCGCACCAACAGCTCGCCCGGCAGTCCCGTCGGCGCATCGGCGCCCTGGTCGTCGACGATGCGAATGTCGACCTCGGGCGCCGGGCGGCCGAAGCAACTGCTGCCGATCTTGCGCGGCTCGACATTGGCGGCGATCACGCCGCCGCTGCCGGTCTCGGTCATCGCCCAGGCCTCGATCAGCGGGAAGCCAAAGCGCGCCTCGAACGGTGCATGAAGCAGCTTGTCGACGCCGGCGCCGAACCCGAAACGCACGGCGTGGGCCTTGTCCTCGTCCGATGCCGGAGCGCTCATCAGCATCGACGGCATCACGCCGAGATAATGCAGGCAGGTGGCGCGGCTGTCCCGCACCGACTGCCACCAGCTGCGCGGATGGAAGCGATCGAGCATGGTCAGGCTGCCGCCGACCGAGACCATCGCCATCAGCGACACCGCCATCGCGTTCATGTGGAACAGCGGCAGCGGCGTGATCATGCGCTCGCTATCGGGCTTGAAATCGATCAGCCCGCCGGCGTCGCGATACCAGTTTCCGCTGTGCAGGAAATACGTATTGGTGAGCACGCAGCCCTTGGGCTGCCCTGTCGTTCCCGACGTGTAGAGCAGCGCGCATTCGGTCGAGCCGTCGCCGGCGATCGCACCGCGCGCGCCGCCGAAGGGTACGGGAACGTCGTCGCTGTCGGTCACGACCGGAATCGCGCACCCCGCCTGGCGGGCCGCAGTTTCAACCTCGTCCCGCCGCTCGCTGAGGACCAACGCCGCGTTCATCTCGGAATGCGCGATGATGTATTCGAGCTCGCTCATCCTCAAATCGGGATTAATCGGCACGACGGACACGCCGAGCGCGTTCAGCGCAAACCACAATTCGACGAACACCGGCCTGTTCTGGAGCAGAAGCCCGACCCTGTGTCCTTCGCCGTAGCCGCGGCTCGCAAATGCGGCCCGCCAGCGCTCGATCCGCTCGAGCATCGCGCGGTACGAAATCTCGCCGGCCGCGATGCCGAAGATGCTGGCCGTCTCCGGCAGCACGTTGAGAAAGCCAGCCGCACCCCGGCGCAGGGCGGTCTCGCGAAAGCGGGCATAGACGGAAGTGGCTGCGGTCAAGATGCACTCACATGAAGAGCTGGATGTTGCCGAATGGCGCGTCGAAATTGATAAGATCGACGCGCTTGAGCTTGATCTTCAGGCTGTCGCCGACCAGGACGAAGTCGTGCGAGGCCCATCCCGAATAGCGCTCCAGCATATCGCCGCGCGTCTCCGTGTAGATATACGACGTCCGCGCCTTGAACACGCCGGCAGCAGTGTCGCAGGCGACGATCTGCGGCGCCTGGAGCAGATGATGGCAGCGGCTCTTCGGCTTCTGGCTGAAGGTGCGTTCGCCGGCAAGCCGCTCGACCCGCACTTTGAGCAGCAACAGGTCCTCGTACATCAAGGACGGCTGGAGCACCGGATCCTGCTGCTGCCATTCGAGCGGCATCCAATAGCGCCCCTCGGGATGAAACAGATCCAGCCAACTCTGCCACTGCATGGTGTCGAGAAGCTCGGCCTCCCGGTAGATGAAGTCCGTGACGGCTTTCTCGTCGATCATTCCGCGGCCTCAACCTGCTTGTGCATCTCCATGGTCATGAATTTCGCCCAGGCGTGAAACTGGTTGCGCATCTGCCGCTCAGACGTCCCATTGATGACAGCGATGACGTCAGGCTGTTCGTCCCGCTCGTAGAGGCGGCGCAGATTGACCCACTGGTTGCCGTTGGACTTGAGGCCTTCCTGCGCCCGCTCGTACACCTCGAGATCGTCGTGTCCGACGATCGAGGTCGGCGCGTTGATGAAGCGGTTGTACATCAGGGCGCGCTCGTAAAGCTTGTCGGGCGCGCCGACCAGGCGATAGACCCAGCTCTCGACCAGCGTCTTGTCGACCGCGATCGGGACGAAATTGCGCAGGATCTGGACGGCACCCTTGACCATGATGTTCGGAAAATAGACCGTGTTGTGCCTGACCTCGCCGAGGATCTCGTTGGCCCGCGTCTCGCCATAGGCTGCGATCATCTGGTCGAGATAGCCGTCGATGTCCGCGTAGTTGGAATGGATGGAGTTGGCGACGCCGGTATGGCCATGGCCGTTGGGCCAGATCCTGATGCCGCTCTGCTCGTAGAACTCGTACGGACTCATGAACGGGCCATAGAGCTGCACCGCCATCGGCGTCTCCGTGGAATCGCCCTGCTCGCGCTTCCAGACCTTGACCGCGGTGCCTGCCGAGCTTTCGTGAGCGACCATGGGATGGCAGGTGTCGGTCTGGTTCTCGACCAGCATCTTCCAGTTGCAGGTGTGCATGTAGCGGATCGGCGCGGCCACGATCTCGAGCCTGCCCTCCGGCGAGCGGTCGACCATGTTGTCGATGGTTGAAAGGCTCTGGCCGAAATAGTCCTCAAAGGAGACGCCGGTCTCGTTCAGCCGCGCGAAGATGAAGTCACGATAGACCACGACATTCTTGACCCGCGACAAGCCTTCATTGGCCTGGGTGTCGCCAAAACCGGTGCTCTCATAGCCCTTCTTCAACGGGATCGCGAGCAGCGAGCCGTCGGTCTTGAACGACCATGCGTGATAGGGGCAGCGAAAGAACTTTCCGGTATTGCCGCATGGCTCCGAGGCGATCTTGACGCCCTTGTGCGGACAGCGGTTGTAGAAGACGTGGATCGAACCATCGCTATGGCGGCTCGCCAGCACCGGCTGCCGGCCGAGGGTGGCGGTGACGAAGTCGCCGGGCTTTGCAAGCTGGCTGGCATGACCGACATAGACCCAGCTATTGGGGAACAGACGTTCCATCTCGATATCGAAGATCTCGGGATCGACGTAGACGTCGCGATGCACCTCGGCCTCGCGCACCAGTGCCGCGATCGACCGCGCATTTCCTGCGTATCTGCTCATGCCGTCCCTTTCCTCGTCCTAGAGATCCAGCACCAGTCGCTCCGACTTCGCGCGCGATACGCAGATCTGCATGACCTTGTTGGACGCCTTCTCGTCGTCGCTCAGGACGACATCGCGATGGTCGGGGACGCCCTCGATCACGCCGCACTGGCAGATGCCGCAATCGCCGCGCCGGCAGTCGTAGAGAACCTCGTGCCCGGCCGCCTCCAGCGCCTCGATGATGCTCTGATCGGCCGCGATCGCGATGACTTGCCCCGTCGATCTGAGTTCGACCTCGAACAGCTGGTTCGACGTGCTCGGCGGCTCGGCCTTGAAGAGCTCGTAGTGGATGCGGTCAGCAGCGACGCCCTGCATCAGGGCGGCGCTCTTCACTGCGTCGATCATGCCGGCAGGACCGCAGACATAGACGTGGGAGCTCGCCGGCGTGCGGTGCAGCGCCGCTGCGATGTCGAGGCAGGAGGCGTCGCTGTCATAATGGACCGACAGCCTGTTCGCGCACACCGCCCGCAGCTGCGGCAGGAAAGCCAACTGGCCCGGCGTCCGTCCGGCATAGTGGAGATGGTAGGCAGCGCCGCGGGCCTGAAGCTCGGCGGCCATGGACAGGATCGGCGTGACGCCGATGCCACCCGCGAACAGAAGCGCCGGCGAAGCATCCTCGCGCAGACGGAAGTTGTTGACGGGAGCCGACGCCGTGACGACATCGCCGATGTTGAGCGCATGCATGAACGCCGAGCCGCCGGTCGATATCTGCTCGCGCAGAACGCCAAGGGCGAGGACGCCCTCAGGCAGGCCCGGCAAGGCCATCAGAGAGTAAGGCCGGTCTCCTCCGCTCGGGAGCGACACGCGGACATGTGCGCCCGCCTGCCACCGCGGGACCGCACCGCGCTCCACGCCGAGCACAAGGCTTCGAATCGTCGGCGTCTCCGCCGTGACCGACTGCACCTTGAGCTTGAGCGGATGCGCGTCCATTTTTGCATCTTTGCAATATATGAATCTGCATATATTTAGGCATATAATAATTGGTTGTCAATCGGCGTCCGGATTGACATGCGCGGGGCACCTTGCAGTCCGTGCGTCCGCTATTCAATTGGCGGCGGCCGCACCAGCTGGAAGAGGTCGCGAGGCCTCGCATACCAGCCCGCCCCGTGCATGCGGGCAATGAGCTCCAGGCCAATCGTATCGATATGGCCTCTCCGAGCATCGATCACGAACTGCTCCGCTACATGCGCACAAACGATCTCACCGATCACGGCGAGTTGCCGCGGCCCGGTCTCCTGAACCGAGAGGGAGCGACATTCGAGCGCAACCGGGCACGCCTTGATGCGTGGAGGCGCAACCATCTGCGAGGGAAGCGTCTCCAGCCCGGCAAGCTCGATCTCGTCGACCTCGGGCGGTGCATCCACGCCCGTTGCATTCATGGCTTCAGCCATCTGGTGCGGCACCAGATGAGCGACGAACTCGCCGGTTGCGACGATGTTCTGCGCCGTGTCTTTCAAGCCCTTGTTCGGATGACGCAGCAAGCCGAGCACAACCGTCGGCGGCTCATGCCCCAGCACGTTGAAGAAGCTGAACGGCGCCGCATTGGCGATTCCGTCTCGGGACCGGGTGGTCACCCACGCGATCGGACGCGGCGTGACGGTCGCGGTGAGGATCTTGTAGCGGATATCCGCCGGAAGCTGACCCATATCGAAGAGCATGCGATCCTCACTCCCGCCCGCGAGCGGCGCTGATGATGGATACGGCGCCTGCGGTCGATCGTCGACCACGGGCTTGCGAAATGTCCGGCCGCGAATAGGTCACGCTCATCGGTCGGCCTTGATCCTCGGCCTGTTCGGGAGCACGATCGATCCGATCACCGCGACGACGGTGCAAATGACGACCGGATACCAGAGCCCTGCAAATACGTCGCCGACCGCAAGCGAAAGATAGGTTGCAAAGAAGGGCAGGAAGCCGCCGAAGATGCCGGCACCTATGTGGTAGGGAAACGAAAGTGCCGTGTATCGGATGTTCGCCGGGAACACCTCGACCAGGAACGATGCCACCGGCCCATAGACCATCGCGACGATGACGGTCATGACGACCAGCAGAAAGACGATGTAGGCCGACGACATCTTTGCAGGATCGGCCTTGACGGGGTAACCCGCGTCCGACAGGGCCTTGCGATAGGCTGCCGCATCGTATCCGGCAATCGTTCTGCCATTGACCGTCATGGATACGGCATGGCCACCAATCGGAGAGGCATAGCTGAAGTTGACGCCGCTTCCGATCAGCAGCTTCTTGGCCTGCACGCAAGGCTTGCTGTGGTCGCCGTGCGAGCTCAGCAGCGCAGCTGCAAGGCCGAACTGGCACGCTTTGCTGGTGGTGTCGGCATGCACGGTCACCGGGGCGCTGCGGGTCGCTGCGACCAGCTGCGGGTTCGCAGCTTCCAGGAGGGACGAGAACATCGGCCGGTAGCACAGAGCCGAAAGCACGAGGCCCGTCATCATCAGCCACTTGCGTCCGATCCGGTCGGACAGCCAGCCGAAGAAAATGAAAGCCGGAGCTCCGATGACGAGGCCGATCGCCATCAGACCATACGAGGTCTGCAGGTCGATCTTTGCCACCTGCTGCATGAAAATCATCACGTAGAACTGGCCGGTGAAATAGGTCGAGCCCATGCCCGCTGTCACACCGAACAACGCGATCAACACAAGACGAAGGCTGGACCAACGCGCAAACGTGTCCTTGACGGGACTACTGGACAGGCGCTGCTCCGCCTTGAGGCGCGCAAATACCGGCGATTCGTGCAGCCTGGCTCGAACGTAGATCGATAACGCCAGCATCGCGATCGACATAATGAAGGGGACGCGCCATCCCCAAGCCCTGAAATCGGCTTCGCTCATGATGCTCTGCGTGCCGATGATGACCATGATCGAAAGGGCCAATCCGACCGACGATGTGATCTGGATCCAGCCGGTCAGGAGTCCGCGCCGGTTGGGGCGCGAATGTTCCGCAACGTAAACGACGGCACCGCCGTATTCTCCGCCGACAGCGAGGCCCTGGATCAATCGCAGCACGACCAGCGAAACCCATGCCGCATGGCCGACGCTCGCGTAGGTGGGCAGGAAGCCGATCAACGCGGTGCCGCCGCCCATCATGATGATGGTCATGAGGAAGGTGTATTTTCGGCCGACCCGATCGCCGATGCGACCGAAAACCACGGCGCCGATCGGACGGATCACGAAGCCGGCAGCAAGAGCACCGAGGGAAGTGAGCACCGCTGCCGTCGGGTTGTCCGGCGGAAACAACACCGAACTCATGAACACGGCCAGCGAGCCGTAGATGAAGAAATCGTACCACTCGAACATCGTTCCGAGGGTCGACGCGAAAACGACCTGCCGCTCCTCGCTGCGCGTTAGAGTCTGTTCGGCGGGTGCCGCCGTCGCTCGTGCATCCATAGCCATTCCGCCTGCTTGCGTCCCGCAGCCAAACCGCAACCCGGCAGCAGCTAATTTTATTTAGTCATACTCATATGATGTGGTCAAATACGACAAGCTTGAATGTTTGCCGACTCGCGCCCAATAATGCGGCAAGCACAGCTCACCATAACTATCTGATTTACAAGGATTTTCAGTGAAGAGGCCGCGCCGACCCCGCCCGCCGGATCCGGTGTCTGCATCCGCACGTGGATCCAAACCCGTCAAAATCACCAGGACAGAGCGCACCGGTCGGCGCGGCATTCAGTCGATCGAGATCGGTTTCAAGATCCTCGATTACCTGCGGACTGAGCTGCGACCCGTGCCGCTGAAGATGATCGCCGCCAACACCGGAATGTCGGCAGCCAACGTCCACTATTATCTCGTGAGCTTTCAGGCGGTAGGCATCGTTCGACAGGAGACGGACACCGGCTGCTATGCGCTCGGCCCCTACGCATTGAAACTCGGCATGGCGGCCATCGAGCAATTCGACGTCTTTAGCGTCGCGCGGCCCGCCATGACCGAACTCGCAACGACGATCGGCCACACGGTATTTCTCGGCGTGTGGGGCAATCGTGGACCGACCATCATCTATCGCGTCGAGGGCGGAGCCAGCCGCCCCATCATTGAGCTGCGTGTCGGAAGCGTCCTGAGCTTGCTGCGGTCCGCGCTCGGGCGAAACTTTCTTGCACATCTGCCGCGCTCCCTGACGAGCCAGATGCTGGATCAAGAGCTCAAGGAGGAACTCTCGCGCGAGACGCGGGTGGATGATGCGCCCACCACCAAGACCGAGGTGGAGGAGATGATGGACAAAATACGGCGCGACGGCATCAGTCGCTGTCGCGATGCCCTTCTGCCGAACTTCACCTCTCTTTCCGCGCCGATTTTCGACCAAGGCGGGTTCATGATTGCGGCTATCACGATGATGGGACCTGTCGGCATTCTCGACGATGACCTGAAGGGTCCGACGGCGACAGCGCTGATCGCCCACGCGCGCGCCCTCTCCGTGACCGCCGGCTGGCAACCCGAAGGCTGAAATCGCCAGCAAGCGGCCCGATCAGGCGGAAACGGGCGAGGCAGCGCGACGAATTCGGATGCAGCAGGCAGGAACGTGACGGTCGTTAGAGAACGACGTCGCGATTGACGTTTTTGTACAAGAGATAAACCGAGTGAGCCAGGCCGGTGGGATGGAATTGCTGCGGACAGAACGATCCCATCCAGATGAAGTCATCAACCCAGATTTCGTGCCAGGTATTGCCAAGATAATACAGGCCTTGACCTTCAAGCATGAATAATCCGTGCTCCATGATGTGCGTCTCGACGGCTGGAAAGCAAACGCCGGGCTGGAAGAACATCAGATTCATCTCGAAATCGAAGCGCAGATCGCCCATGGGAAGCAGATGTTTGAAGCCGCGACCGACCAAGCCCGTGTGGTTCGTCATCGGCATGGCTTGCTGTTGACCGATGATCGCCGTTGGCGCGGCAATACCCTCGGCCGTCTCATAGCGCTTCTTGACGGCGATGACGCGGGCAGACGCCGTGGGATGACAGGACAGCGCGAAAGACACGCCGGGTGGAACATAGACAAACGCGCCGGCTGTGAGCGACACCGGCGGGTCGGCGTCGATGCTAACGTCCACGCCTCCGGTCAGGACATAGAAGAAGTGCTGCAGGTCCACACAGATCGGCTTGACTGTGCCGCCTGCGGGTTCGATTTCCAGCAAGTATTGGGCGAAACCGGCACCTAGCGTCGGCGCCGCCAGAAAACGCACGGTCGTGGACGTCCACGCCGGAAGCCGGCTTTTCAACACGCCTTCCGGCGGTATGAACGCGAAGTTGCGACCGATCACTCCGCGATTGTGACCGATCGATCCAGGAGGAACGGTGCCGGGCTGAGAAGGAAAATCAGTGGGATGCATCTGAGACCCTCGGTCTGTTAGCTCGGGTTGTGGTTGCGCAGGTGGTGACCGGTTCGCCCGGCGTCAGCGGAGCGAAAAATGCGAGCTCCTTTTTCATGTGCGCGAAACTGATCCTGGTCATGCCAACGCCATTGGCTCGATCGGTGGGAGCGACGTACGTCGCGACGGGCGTCAATCCAAAACGCGTCAAAACAACCGTGCTTCCATCCTGATTCCATGTCCTGAATTCAGCCAGAACACGAAAATTAGCTTTAGCGATGGGCCGCGCCGCCCGGCTTGGGAAAAATATGGCGAACACTTGAACCCGCTTCGCGCTGGAGCCAGTTCCGGACAGCCATCATAACAGGATCCTTGCGCCGAACAGGCGAATGCAGAAGATACCAACCGGTACCGCGCATCAATGGTGGAAAGGACAGGGGAGCGATGAGCCGGCCGAGGTCGAGCTCGGACGTCACCAGGCTGGGATCGATGAGAGCAAAGCCGAGGCCGTTCATTGCGGCGTGGGCGGGAAGCACGTTGTTGGCGAAATGAAGCATTCGTTGCGGCTGCTCGCCATGCAAACCGATCATCGCGAACCACGCGGCCCAATCCCCTGCTGTGTCATCGGTGGAGATCAAGGCTTCAGTCAGCAAATGGGCCGGTTCGAGGAGCCTGCGCTGAACCGCGAGATAGGCAGGACTGCACATCGGTATCAGCCGATCGGCGAACAAAAAATGAGCATTCAGCCGCGGCCATTCGCCTCTGCCGTGGGCAATGGCTGCGTCGGGCGCACCCTTGCGCAAGAGGTCCGGCAAATCCGCGTGCGTGAGCAGCCTGATCGTCAGTTCCGGCTGTTCACGGTGGAAGCGGGCGAAACGCGGCAGCAGCCAACCAGTGGCAAATGACGTTTGCACGCTCAATGCGAACGTCGAGCGGGGACGCTCCGACAGCAGGCGGGCGGTACCGCTTTCGAGCAGGTCAAAGGCCTCAGACACTACCGGAAGCCAGGTCCGGCCAAACTCCGTCAGCTGGAGCGACTGGGGGTGGCGGTCGAACAGCTTGCGACCGATCTGTGCCTCCAGCGCCTTCACATGTCGGCTGATCGCACCGGGCGTCACCGCCAGTTCATCCGCGGCCAGCGCAAAGTTGACGTGACGAGCGGCCGCTTCGAAGGCCCGCACCGCGTTGAGCGGGGGCAAACGGCGACGGGCCGTCGATCCGCGTTTCGAAAGCCGTGACACTGGCCAATCCTGCTTTGCTCGGTTCAGTCGCTGCAGCCGTCCGACCGAAGCCCGGAGGGAGGCTTAGTTTTTATCATGCTTAGCCGTAAAACAAGTGGTTTGATGTAAAATGAATTGCGACGGTAGGTTTCACGGGTCCGCGCCGCGACAGAATGGCTTGGCGTGAACCAACGACACAAGATCGGGCAGGGAGCGACCGGACACTGATCGTGATTGATGTGCTTCGCCGCAAAGCCGCGGTGAAGCATTTGGGAAACAAAAGGAGCTCCCGTGGGATTGCGTCAATTTTTGCGGTCCGCCGCTCTTTCAT
The DNA here is from genome assembly GCF_023074015.1 of Bradyrhizobium sp. 142. Classification (NCBI taxonomy): domain Bacteria; kingdom Pseudomonadati; phylum Pseudomonadota; class Alphaproteobacteria; order Hyphomicrobiales; family Nitrobacteraceae; genus Bradyrhizobium; species Bradyrhizobium sp. 142. The sequence goes on along the minus strand of NZ_JADPKQ010000387.1, from coordinate 38,255 downwards.
TTGTTGGGGCCGCGGGTCTTTCCGTGACCGCGTATGCCGAAGACCGGGTGCTGAAGGTTTCGCTTCAGACCGAACTTCAGATTCTCGATCCGATCATCACTACCATCAATGCGACGCGCGTTTTCGCCTACCTCGTGTTTGACGAACTCGTCGCAATCGACAGCGAAGGCCATTACAAGCCGCAAATGTTGTCCGGCTGGGACGTCAGTGCCGACCGGCTTACGTATACTTTCCATCTCCGCGACGGGTTGAAGTTCAGCGATGGTGCGCCCGTCACATCGGAGGATTGTATCGCCTCGATCGAGCGCTGGGCAAAGCGGGACGGCTTCGGTGCTCAACTCATGGAGGCAGCGGATCGCTTCAAGATCATCGACGCCAAGACCTTCGCGTTGAATCTCAAGCGGCCCTTCGCATTCGTCATCGATGCGCTTGGAAAGCCTGGCCATCAAATTCCGGTTGTGATGCCGGCGCGCCTGGCTCGCCTGGACGCCAATACAGCGGTGCCTGAAGTCATCGGTTCCGGGCCGTTCATTTTCCTGAAGGATCAATGGCGTGCCGGCGCCAAGGCGGTTTTTGCCCGCAACCCGAACTATGTTCCTCGTTCTGAGCCGGCGGATGGCCTCGCTGGCGGAAAGGTCGTGAGCTTCGACCGAATCGAGCTGTTGAGCATTCCCGACCAGTCGACGCGAGTTGCCGCTCTACAAAAGGGAGAAGTCGATCTTCTGGAGGTCGTCCCATACGACTACATCGATATGTTGCGCAAAGATCCGAACATTACGATTGGCAAGCAGCCGACGATCGCTCAGAACATGATTGCGATCAACGTCAATCACGCGCAGGCGCCCTTCGACAATCCGTTGATTCGGCGGGCCTTACAGGTTGCGGTCGAGCAGAGCGACGTCATGGCAGGTCTCGGCGTTCCGGCTGACATGTACCGCGTCTGCTATTCGATCTACATGTGCGGCAACAGCGGAAGCTCGGATGCCGGCACGGAATATTCCCGCGAGGCCGGGCCGAAAGCCGCGCAGAAGCTATTGAAGGAAGCTGGCTACAAAGGAGAGCCAGTGGTCTTCCTGCATGCAGGAACATCCGCCCTTCTCAATCCGGTCGGTTCGGTGATCGCGGACCAGATGAAGCAAGCTGGGTTCAACATCGATGTGCGGACGTCGGACTACGCAACGGTTGCTGCTCGACGCTTGAAAAAATCACCCGGCGCAGATGGTGGTTGGGGCGTGACGCCCATGGTGATGACCGGGATCGATCTGCTCAATCCGCTCGCGCAGCAGATGGTGTCGTTAAACTGCATGGAGAACAACCCGGGCTGGTACTGCGACCCCGCGATGAATGATCTGTTGAAGGTGTATTCGCAGGCCTCAATTCCGGCAGACAGCAACAAGTACCGCGACGAAATACAGGCCGTCTTCCATAAGAACGTCAACTATGTTCTGGCGGGGCAATTTGCTGCGCCTCCGGCCTACCGTTCCGATCTCAAGGGCATGATCCCCTTCAGCTTTCCGGTCTTCTGGAACGTTCGTCGCGAGTGAGGGTTGCGACTCAACAAACTTTCTATTCCCGCCCTCCAGCGTTCGGCTCTCGGACAACCGCGAAAATGCAACCCAGGATCCTCTACCAATTGACGAGCCCGATGCACCGGACCCTCGGTGCCGAGGAGATCGCGCGTCGGCGGACATACTTGTCCAGGGCCGCCTCATCTGATGTCACCATCGATGTGAGGCCGATCGAAAACGGCCCCTCGGCTGTCGAGTCCAACGCCGACGCGGCACTGGTGGTGCCCGAACTTCTGCGCAGCGTTCCAGGGTGGGTTGAGGCGAACTACGATGCCGTCATCATCGGCTGCTTCAGCGACCCTGGCATTGCGGCGCTACGAGACGTCACCGATATTCCGGTTATTGGGCCGGGCAACAGCGCAATGCATCTCGCAGCTCAATTCGGCGAACGCTTTTCGGTGCTGTCATCCGATCCAACGCCCAAGGGGCTGATTGCTCGCCTTCGCTCCCTTGGGCTTGCCCAGCTCTTTGTCTCCGAACGCACGGCCGGCTGCTCTGTCCTCGATCTGGTCCGAAAGCCGGACGAGGCTTTCAATGGAATTTTGGATGCGGCCCGCAGCTGTGTTGATGACGGCGCTGACATTCTAGTCGTGGGCTGTTTAGGCATGGGTTTCATGCCCCAGTTGACAGAGCGGCTGCAGGATCGCGTCGGCGTTCCAGTGGTCAATTCCGTTCTCGCCGGTCTCAAGGTCGCCGAAGCTGCCGTTAGCTTGCGTCTTCGGCGCGGGGCCAAGTCCGGCAACGGCAGCGATCGAGGCGCCGCCTGAGCCCCTTCTGTCGCTGGGCGGAGCCAGCCTTATCCGGGAAAATTGATGACGAATGTCGCGCTCGCCCATGAAGTCGAACAGCTGAAGGCCGCTGCCCTTGGATATGAGGCGCGGCATGTCCCCGTCGCGAATTTCAGCTATCCGCCCGGAGTACGGATGGCGGTGAATTTCACCCTTGATTTCGACGCCATGCTGGCCCGGAGGCTTGCCAATGAGCCGCCGATGCAACGCGCGAAAGGGGAGTTCGGCGGTAGGATCGGCATCTGGCGCCTGCTGGAGATGTACGAAGCCCATGGGATCAAGGTCACGGTCTTCACCCCAGGGCGGATCTGCGAGCTTTATCCGGAGGCGCTCAAGCGAGCGGCCGGGGCCGGGCATGAAATCGCCGATCACATGTGGGAGCATCAGGTCCCCAAGGACAAGGCACTCGAGGAAAATCACCTGCTCAAGACGATCGCGGCGCTCGAACGCGTCACAGGCCGCCGTCCTGTCGGAACCCGTAGCGAGCACAGCCCCGCATTGCTGTGCCGGGAAGGCTTCATCTACAACTCATCGACCTCGTGTGCCTACACACCACTCTATCAGGACGATGAGAACGGCGCGAACAGGCTGCTGCAGTTGCCCGTGCATTTTGCGATCGATGACGCCATGTATTTCAGCGCCAACTGGGCCGGCAGCACGACAAGTTCGCAAAGACTTCTCGATCCCGACGAGGTTTTTGAGATGTGGTGGAGCGCGTTCTGGCATCAGTACAAGATCAATGGTTACCTGAACTTCATGCTGCACCCCTTCGTCTCCGGACGTGCTTCCAGGGTCGACATGTTGGAACGCCTGATCGTCGCAATGAAAAAGCTTCCGGGCGTATGGTTTCCAACCTGCGAGGAACTGGCGCGGCACTCTCTGTCCCAGCACCCACTGTAAATGATCGCCATCGAGACATCAGGACCAGCCGAATGCCCTGGAAGCAGGACTACACCATCTCCGACGAAATCGGGATAAAGGATGCAGACGTGCGCTGGCCGGACGGCAAGCGCTGCGCCTTCGGTATTGTCGTCGATCTCAGTCCAGCCTCGACGCCGGCCGGGATCACGGAGAGTGATCTCAAGCATCCGACCACGCTGTTCGGCATGACCGTGGGGCTGCAGAACGTCATGCGGTTGCTGAGGCGCTTCGGATTGCGCGCAACGTTCGTCGTCCCGGCGGTGATGGCGGAGATCTATCCGGACCGGCTCGAGGTGATTCGAAAAGACGGGCATGAGATCGCCGCCGGCGGATGGAAACACGAGGACGTCAGCACATTGCTCGTGGAGAACGAAAGGGAGCGGATTGAGCTCACCACGTCCACGTTGAAACGAATCGTTGGAACCCGGCCGAACGGCTGGTTTTCCCTGCCGCGCCAGCAAGACGCATTCGCAGTGGGCAGTATCAGCAAGGCGACCATGGGGTTGCTGATCGATGCCGGCTACACCTATATGGGCAACGGTCTCGCGGACGATGCGCCTCATTACTGGGTCGCTGACTTCCAGCAGCGCAAGACAATCCTGACGCTCCCATATCATTACAGCTGCGATGACCAGTTTTTTCTGATGTTTCCATCGGAGGGGACCGGCCTTGACCGGGTCAATGCACTGAAGCGAAACTGGCTTCGCGAGTTCGAGGCCCAATACCGACGTGGCAGGTATTTCAGTCTGACCGTTCATCCGAAGGGGATTGGCTGGGGACATCACGCCGAGGCGTTTGAAGAGATCCTCACCCACCTGACAAGCTTCCCGGATTTATGGAATGCGACTGGGTCCGAATGCGCGGGTCATTGGTCGACAACCTACCCTGCCGGCACATTTCTTCGGCTTTCCCCGTCCATCTGGAAAGACCACGAGGGCAGCCTGAGCTGACGGATCGCCGGTCCCAGTGAGACAGCATCCAAGGATGTTGTCAGCAATTTGAGGAAGCACTATGCCAGAAAGATTTCAAGAACTCGAAGCGGAAGCGATCCTCGCTGGCCTGCGTCGTTGGGTGGAAATTGAAACGCCGACCGGCGACGTTGAGAATATGACGCGACTGCTCGATGTCGTCGCTGCCGATTTTGCACCGCTCGGTGCCAGCCTTGAGCGGATTCCCGGAAACAACGGAATGGGCGACCATCTATTGGTTCGGCTACCGTGGGGAGGCGGACCCGGCATTCTCTCGGTTTGTCATCTGGACACCGTGTGCGCTCCCGGATCGGTCGCGATGCGCCGCAACGGTGACCGTTTTCACGGCCCGGGGATCGCCGATATGAAGGCAGGCGGCTATCTGGCATTTAAGGCCGCTGAACATATTGCTGGTCTGGCTCACCAGCCGAACATGCCGCTCACAATTCTCTACACCTCGGATGAGGAGATCGGCTCGCCGACCTCGCGCGACATCATCGAGCGGTTGGCGAGGGAGTCTCGCTACGCCCTCATCGCCGAGCCGGCACGCACGGACGAGGTGATCACGTTCCGCAAAGGACGCGCAAAATATCGCCTGGATGTCGAGGGACGGCAAGCGCATGCCGGCTCGGCCCACGCAAGTGGCCGCAGCGCCATCTCGGAGATCGCGCGCCAGATCGTAGAACTCGACAAATTGACCGATTACTCAACCGGAACGACGATCAACGTCGGTGAGATCGGTGGCGGGACCACACCGAACGTCGTTGCTGGCCACGCGTTCTGTACCATCGATGTTCGCTTTTCCAGCGCCGAAGCCGGTCGAGCAGTCGACGAGACGATCTTGTCCGCAGGGCCGATCAGTTGCGACGTGACAATCGCGGCAAGCGGAGAAATTGAAAAGCCCTGCCTTGAGCGGACCGCGGGTGGACTCATGCTGTTCGGGTTAGCGAAGTCAATTTCCCATGAACTCGGCGTCAGTCTGATCGAAACATCGAGCGGCGGCGGCAGCGACGGCAATTTTACGTCTGCAGTCGGCATCCCCACCTTGGATGGTCTGGGCGCGATAGGCAACGAGTGGCATTCCCCGAATGAATACGTTGTGGTTTCCGCACTTCCGCGGCGCGTCGAGTTGTTGCGGCGAATGATCACCGATCTGGATTAGGGCGGCGAAAACAGCGTATCAAGTACGCGTCAATCCATTGATGATGCGGCTGGATCGATACGGTGTTGGCCTTCAGAGCGCGATTGATCGCCGTCACGGCATGGCGGTTGGCAGATCCGGCTTATCGGGCCTCACGGTTGGTGGACCTGAATCAGTCCCCCAGCGGCCCTTTGGCATCCCCGTCGTTCCCCTTCAGCAACTCGTATTTGATCCGCCGCATGCGTGCCTGGGCTTCGAGTGGCTTGCAATAGGCGGTGGAGGCGGCGAGCAGATCGATGGTGGCGAGAAGCAAATAGCGCGACGCCGTCGGCTTGAGCGCGTCGGGCGCTTCGGGCACGTGCACGCCAAGCGCAATATCGGCGATCGAAGCCAGCCTGCTCTGTGGCCTGGTAATTGCGACCACCAAGGCGCCATATTGCTTGGCGATACCGGCGGCCTCGATCACTTCGTTCGCTGCACCGGTGGTCGAGATGGCAACGACGACATCGTCCCGGCCAAGGGTCGCGGCGATCATGCGCATCAACCTCGGATCGGAGGCGTGGGAGACGGCGATCCCAAGACGAAAGAACCGGTTCTGAACCTCCGCCGCCGCAAGGCTCGAACCGCCACCCACGCCGAACGCGGCAAGCTTCGAACAACGGGAGATAGCTTCGGCAGCCCTCTCGATGTCCTCCTTCCGAAGTCCCTCCTCGGCCGCGGCAATCGCACGGCGAATCTCTTGAAACACCGACCGCCAGAGCGCGGGGCGCGCCAGATCCGTCCCGACATGCGGGGGCAATTCGACGTAGATCCGCCCAACCGCCATTGCTTGAGCCAGCCTCACCTTGAGGTCACGGACGCCGCGGCAGCCGACGGAGCGGCTGAACCGGGTTACCGTCGGCTCGCTGACGCGCGCCCGGCGCGCCAGCTCGGAATTGCTGGCGTGAACGGCAAACTCGATATCGGCCAGCAGCACCGTGGCAACGCGTTGCTCCGACGGGCTGAGACTCGGAGCGCTCTGTCTGATCAGGGAGATGATGTCGCCCGCCACGACATTGTCGTCGCCGGGCAGCTTCGAGACCGCTGCACCAACGGCTCTTGCCGGGTAATTTCGCTTTGCACGCGGCATTGCCCGCCCTTCCCTAGGTCAGATCAACCTGCGCCCTTGGCACGAAGCTACCGTAAGAAACCTTCAGCATCGATCAAACCTATATCGGTATGCCTCATCAGGAATAGCATTTTTCGCTTGATAATTGCCGAATTCTGTATGTAACTTTCAAACAATCAAGTGCCGTCAGACCCAACAGCTGAAAGGCACATCCCCTGCACCGGGAAGCAGGCGGCTCAAAAGGGCGGGAGGAGCGATCATGAGATACGGTCCAAGTGTCTTGATGCGTGGCGTCGTAGGGCTCGCCACCGCGTCGTTCTTGATTGCGCAGGCCAATGCCGCCACCCTGCTGCGCGAAGCCACCATCGGCGAACCGCCGCCCCTCGATGTCATGCTGACGACAGCCGACGTCGCATCGGTCATCGGCCGCCACATCTTCGAGACCCTGTATGCACTAGACTCGACCTATACGCCGCGTCCGATGCTGGCCGAGAACGATCGCGCGGAAGACGGCGGTCGGACCATCGTCATCAAGCTCCGCGAAGGCGTCCTCTTCCACAACGGCAAGGAGATGACCGCCAAGGACGTGGTCGCCTCGATGACGCGATGGGGCAATTTCGGTGCGCGCGGCAAGCTCCTGATGGCCGCGGCCACATCGGTCGAGGCGACCGGAAAGTATGAAGTCACGCTGAAATTGTCCGCGCCGAATGGCGCCTGGAAGGCTCTCATTGCGGACGTCAATGGCGGTCTTGCGATCTATCCGGAAGACATAGCCGCCAATGCGGGGAACCGGCCAATCGAGCAGAAGGACTATATCGGCACCGGACCTTACAAGTTCGTGGAGTGGCGGCCGAACCGCTATGTCGAGGTGGAGAGGTTCGATGGCTACAAGCCGGTGAAGGAAAAGGGCGACGGCTTCGCCGGCGCCCGCCTCGCCAGCTTCGACAAGATTCGGTTCATTCCGGTGCCTGACGTCGGCACGCGTGTGAGTGGCGTGCAGGCGGGCGACTACGACTATGCGGAAATGATCTCTGGCGATCTGTACGAGTCCCTGAGCAAAGACCCATCGGTTCAAGTGCAGCGTACGAACGCGCCGATCTTCGGCCTTTTCTTCATGAACTCGAAGCAGGGGATCCTGAAGGACAATTACAAGCTCCGCCGCGCCATCCAGACCGCGCTGGAAAAGTCGCAGGCGCTGCGCGTCGCCTTCGGCCCCAAGGACCTGTGGAACGCCGAGGGATCGATCTTTCCCAAGGGCACGCCCTGGTATTCGACGGAAGGCGCCTCCAATTACAGTGCGCACGATCCGAAGAAGGCCAAGGAGCTCGCAAAGGAGGCAGACTACACGGGGACGCCGATCCGCCTGCTGGTATCGACGAACTACCAGGCACACTATGACGAAGCCTCTGTCTTCACCCGCCAGCTGGCCGACGCCGGAATCAATGTTCAGATGATGGTCGTCGATTGGGCGACTCTTCTGAAGATGCGCGGCCAGCCGGAACAGTGGGACATCTTTGTCACCCACCATTCCTTAGCGCCCGACCCGCTGCTGCTCACGTTCCTGAATGCAAGCTATCCCGGCTGGTGGGATAGCCCGGAGATCGGCTCGCTTCGGGCTGAATTGATCAACACGACCGATCCAGCCGCTCGGAAGTCGACATGGGACAAGATCCAGTCGCTGATCTATGAACAGGTACCGGTCATGAAAGTGGGCGATGCCTACACCTATGACATTGCCTCTCCCAAGCTCAGGGGACTCAACCCGAACGGTCCCGTCTTCTGGAATGTGTCCACGAAATAAGGACGGGAAATGAGGCCGCGAGGACTGTCGGGCGCCGGTGCCGGCGCCGGCGCGCATCGTTGCCGCTGATCAGGCGCACAATCACATGTGGTCTTACGCACTCAAGCGCGCAGGAACGACAGCGGTGACGCTTCTGGCAGCGTCCGTCATCATCTTCGCGTTCATCCATATCGTGCCGGGTGATCCCATCTATGTCCTGCTCGGTGACACCGCGACTCCCGACCAGATCGACGCCTTGCGACACCAACTCGGTCTCGACCAACCGATCATCCTGCAATATCTCAATTGGACCGGCCATGTGCTCGAGGGCGACCTTGGGCGGTCGATCTTCTTTCAGGCGCCCGTGCTGTCAGTGATTGCCGATGGTGCCGAGACCAGCACCTTGCTCGCCATCATGACGATGATCTGGGTTGCGGTCATCGGTGTGCCGATCGGCATGATTGCGGCGGTCCGGCACGGCACATGGCTCGACCAGGGACTGTCCGGCGCGGCGATGCTGATGGCCTCGATACCCACGTTCTGGGTCGGGCTCTATCTGATCCTGATCTTTGCCGCCTGGCTCGGCTGGTTTCCGAGTTCCGGATATCCGTCGATATTCGAAGGCGGTGTCGTCAATCTCCGCTATCTCGTCCTCCCCAGCCTGGCGCTTGCGGCGCCGAATGCCGCTTTGATCCTGCGGCTGACGCGCGCCAGCATGCTGGACGTCTCCCGCGAGGACTACGTGCGCACCGCGCGTGCAAAGGGAATCCGGCCCTGGCAGGTCGTGCGCCGCCACATCTGGCGCAATGCGCTGCTGGCGGTCGTTTCGGCATTCGGCTTCACTTTCGCTGCGCTGCTCTCCGAAGCGGTGGTGACCGAAACCGTGTTTGCCCTGCCCGGCATCGGCCGCCTCGTCGTCCAGTCGATCCTCCGCCGGGACTACCCGGTGATCCAGGGCGTCATCCTGGTCATCGTCGTGATTTATCTCCTGGTCAATCTGATCGTCGATCTGAGCTACCGTCTGCTCGATCCGCGGGTCGAACTTCAATGAGCAGCAACAGCGCGACCTTGTGGCTCAAGCCGTTCATCGCCCGCCCGATCGCGCTGGCCGGGCTCGGGGTCCTTCTGGCGACTGTGCTCGCCGCGACCTTCGCTCCCTGGCTGTCGCCTTACGATCCGTACGCCATCGATCCGCTGATCCGCCTGACGCCACCAAACGTGACCCATTGGTTCGGCACCGACCAATTCGGCCGGGATACCCTGTCGCGCACCATTCATTCAGCACGCATGGCCCTTCTGATCGGCTCGGGCGTGGTCGTCTTCGCCCTCGCGACAGGTGTTCCGGCCGGCGTACTTTCCGCTCTATTCCCGCGGCTGGGTCACCTGCTGATGCGCATGGTCGACGTGCTGATGGCCTTCCCGACTCTGCTTCTCGCACTTGGCCTGATCGTCGTCTTGAGCCCGAGTGTGGCCACTGTCATTCTGGCCATCGGGCTCGGCTACATGACGACGACGACGCGCATTGTTTACGGTCTGACGCTGCGCTTGCGCGCGGAAACCTATGTCGAAGCATCCCGTAGCATGGGCGCTGGAACCGTATGGCTCATCAGTAGGCACATCTTGCCGAACCTGGTCTCACCGCTTCTCGTACAGGCCAGCTTCGTCTTCGCGTTCGCGCAGCTTGGCGCGGCTTCACTCGATTTCCTGGGCCTCGGCGCCCCGCCGGAGATTCCGAGCTGGGGCAACATGCTGGCGGAATCGCGCACCTTCATCACGCGCGCACCGTGGCTGCTCTTCTTCCCGGGCATGATGATCGTGGCGACGGCATTTTCTCTGAACCTGGTCGGCGACGCATTGCGCGATCGGCTCGATCCGCGGTTCCGTCAAGTCTTTGGTGAGAAGGGTTAGGCTGTGCTGAGCGTTCGCGACCTTACGGTGTCAGTGGGGCCGGAAACCGCGCCGGTCGACATCGTCGCGGGCGTGTCCTTCGGCTTGGCCAAGGGCGAGATCCTCGGTCTCGTCGGCGAGTCCGGCTGCGGAAAGAGCATGACCTCGCTTGCGGTCATGGGATTGCTGCCGCAGCCTGGTCCCCGGGTCCGGGCCGGGCGGGTCCTGTTGGAGGGCAGCGACGTAACGCAGTTGCAGCCCTGGCAACGTGTCGAAGCGGGCCACGGCCGCATGGCCATGATCTTTCAGGAGCCGATGACCTCACTCAACCCGGTTCGTCGGATCGGCGATCAGATCGCCGAAGCCGTGCGCGTGCATGAGGGAATTTCGGGCGCGGCGGCGCTCTCCCGTGCGCGCGAACTGCTCGAGCTGGTGCGTATGCCCGACCCCGGAATGCAGCTGTCGGCGTATCCGCATCAGTTGTCTGGAGGTCAACGCCAACGGGTCATGATCGCGATTGCGCTGGCCTGCAGGCCACAGGTGCTGGTCGCGGATGAACCGACCACAGCGCTGGATGTCACCATACAGGTTCAGATTCTCGGGCTTTTGCGCGAGCTCTGCAATCGCCTCGATATGGCAATATTGTTCATCACCCACGACATGGGAGTCATTGCGCAGCTCGCCGACCGCGTGTCTGTCATGTACGCCGGCCGAATCGTGGAAACCGCGGCAGTCGATGCGCTGTTCGGCGAACCGCGTCACCATTACACCCGCGGCCTGATGGATTGCATGCCGTCGCGAAATTCCGGCGTGCGCCGGTTGCCAACCATTTCAGGTCAGCCGCCGGTGCCAGGTACGGTCGCTGCTGGCTGCGTCTTTGCCTTACGCTGCGCGGCGGTGCGCGATGAGTGCCGCGTGGCGGCCCCGCCTCGCCTGGAGGCCTCCCAAGGGCACGAGGTGCTCTGCGCATTTCCGCTGGCCGGCGGGGAGCTGCCATGAGCGGCAATGTCATCCTCGACGTCCGGGACATGATGGTCTCGTTCAGTGCCAGGCGAGCTGGTCGGAAATTCCGGGTGCAGGCGGTGGATGGTGTGTCGCTGTCGCTGGCCGAGGGGGAGGTCCTCGGGATCGTCGGCGAATCGGGCTGCGGCAAGACCACGGTGGGCCGAACCATCGTCGGGCTGGTCCAGCCCGACAGCGGCACCATCAAATTCAAAGGAACCGAAATGATCGGGGCCGGCAGCTCCAGCCTCCGCGCGATGCGTCTGAACGTCCGGATGGTTTTCCAGGATCCCAATGCATCGCTCAACCCGCGGCGCACAATTGGAGACTCGGTGGCAGAGGCGGGCGACATCAGCGGTTTCTTCAAGAGCCGCGCCGAGCGCAGCGCGGCCATCGCGGCCACGCTGACGGGCGTCGGCTTGAATCCGTCTTTCGCCGCTCGCTATCCGTACGAACTGAGCGGCGGGCAACGACAACGGGTCGGAATCGCACGCGCCATTCTTCCCACACCGTCCATCATCATCGCCGACGAGCCGGTCTCGGCCCTCGACGTTTCCGTGCAGGCGCAGGTGCTCAATCTGATGATGGACCTGCGTGACCAGCTGAGACTGTCGATGCTCTTCATCTCGCACGACCTTGGCGTGATCGGACAGATCAGCAGCCGTGTTGCCGTCATGTATATGGGCCGGGTCGTGGAGCAGGCCGGAACGCGGACGGTCTTGGAACACCCGCTCCATCCGTATACGCGCGCGCTGGTGGCAGCAATTCCAAAGCCGGATCCATCGAAGCGGATCCTGGGCGCGATCGAAACGGGTGAACCGCCAAGCCTATTCACACGGCCACACGGCTGCGCTTACGCGCCCCGCTGTCCAATCGCCAGCGATCGCTGCCTCGTCGACGTTCCAACACTTCGGTCTGCCGGCACGGACGGCAGGACAATCGCCTGCCACAACGTATAACCAGCGAGTGCCGCCCACAGAGAAATGACGCCGCGCATTTTGCTGCCTGCTGCTTGGCCAGTGGGGTCAGCCAGTCCTCGACATGTTTGACAGCGACCTGAAGCTGCGCGCGGGCGAGCGCGCTCAAGTGGCAACAGGCGCAAACCATCAAGGACTGCTCCGCCCTTTGTCCAGCCGTCGGAACCCGAAAAAGCTCGGAAGGTGTGAGGCGGCTCACATCACCGGGGCGAATTAAAGCTTACTGCGTCCTGGCGGATGCCACTCCAGATGGAGATGTCAAATGAAACGCCTTCTGCTTTCGCTCGTCTCGGCCCTGCTCGTCATCAGCGTGGCGAGCAGCATGCTCAGATCGCATGCGCTTTTGCGCTCTGCACAGAGTGGGATGCCAAGCATTCAAGAGTTGCAAACAGGCCGAGCGGACACCCTGCCGGAGCAACAGATCGAGGACCGGTCCGTCCTGTTCGCCAGAGAGCTGACGCGATAGAGCATAACGGACCAGAACCAGCCTCTTTCATCCGCTCCTTTTCATTCAGCCGCAGCGGTCGCGGGTTGCGGCGTTTGATCGTTCGGTCCAGTTCGCGCCATCTGCTCGTCGAGCCAGAGGCTGTGATGTTCGCGTGCCCAGTTGAGGTCGACCTCACCCGAGCCCATGGCCTCGAAAGCTCCCTCCATCCCGATCGTGCCGATGTAAACATGCGCAATCATTGCGGCCACGAAGAGTACGGCCACCACGGAGTGGATGATCTGGGCCATCTGCATGCCTTCGATGCCACTCATGTAGAATGGGAACATCAGCGCGTATCCCGTTGCGGCAACGAGGCCGCCGCCGATCACGACGATCCAATAGATCATCTTCTGGCCGGCATTGAAGCGATAGGCCGGCGGATGATCATGGCCGACAATGCCCCCTCCCCGCCTGATCCAGGCAACATCCACCTTGTTCGGGATATTTCCCGCGATCCACATCAGGAAGATCAGGATGACGCCGATGGTGAACGGGAAACTCAGATAATTGTGGGCATACTTCGCCCATTGCGACCACTCGGAGAAGGCTTCAAAACCGATCAGTGGCAATAATATCGGCCGCCCGAAGGTAATGTTCAGACCCGAGATGGCGAGGATGATGAAGCAGCTAGCTGTCATCCAATGCACGAAGCGCTCAAACTGGGTGAAGCGCACGATGGTGCGTCCCGATCGCCCGCTTTCGAGACGCACCATGCCGCGGGTGAGATAGAAGATCACGAGCAGCGCCAGCATGCCGATAATCGCGACGCCGCCGATCCAGCGCAGCGTGACATTGCGAAACTCCCGCCATTCGCGCCCCTGCGGCTGCTCGAGCACGCCAGATCTCTGATCCGGAATGCTGACGCGGCCCTGGATCCGGTTCAGTTCCTGCAGGAGTTGCTGCTCCTTGACGGAGCTTGCGGTCGGGTTGACCTGTTGGGCACTGGCTGGAGCCGCCATGATCACCAGAAGCAGCGCGCATGCGCCCAACGCCAGGCGGATGAACTTTCCAAATGACGCCATCTGCGCCTCCTCGGTGCCGCGCCCTGACTGCTACCTACGTCAGGACTCGACGGTTTCGCGATACGCAGTCTTCCAGCCCCACGCGCCGGAGCCGTAGCCGCGCTTCATCACGCGTTCCTTGTAGATCTGGGCAATGATCTCGCCGTCACCTGCAAGCAACGACTTGGTGGAGCACATTTCAGCACAGAGCGGCAGCTTGCCTTCCGCCAGGCGGTTCGCGCCGTACTTCTCGTATTCCTCCTTGCTGCCGTCGGCCTCGGGGCCGCCGGCGCAGTAGGTACACTTGTCCATCTTGCCGCGAGAGCCGAAGTTTCCGACCTTGGGATATTGCGGCGCTCCGAACGGGCACGCGTAGAAGCAGTACCCACAGCCGATGCAGAGGTCCTTGGAGTGAAGCACCACGCCATCGGCGGTGGTGTAGAAGCAGTTCACCGGACACACGGCCGCACAAGGTGCATCCGTGCAATGCATGCAGGCCATCGTGACCGAGCGCTCGCCGGGCTTGCCGTCATTGATGGTGACGACCCGGCGCCGGTTGATGCCCCAGGGGACCTCATGCTCGTTCTTGCAGGCGGTGACGCAGGCATTGCATTCGATGCAACGGTCGGCGTCGCAGAGGAATTTCATACGTGCCATCGTCGTTGCTCCCTATGCCGCCGCGATCTGGCAAAGAGTGACCTTGGGCTCCTGCATGCCCGTCGCGGGATCGTATCCGTAGGTGGTGATGGTGTTCGCGCTTTCGCCAAGGACGATCGGATCGGTACCTTTCGGGTAGGCGCCGCGAAGATCCTTGCCTGCCAGCCAGCCGCCGAAGTGGAAGGGCATCCAGGCGACGCCCTTGCCGACCCGCTCGGTGACGAGCGCCTTCATCCTCGCCCTGGAATTGTTCTCGGCGCCCGTGACCCAGACCCAGCCGCCGTCCTTGACGCCGCGATCAGCAGCATCGGCCGGATTGATCTCGATAAACATGTCCTGCTGCAGTTCGGCAAGCCACGGATTAGTCCGCGTCTCCTCACCACCGCCCTCATACTCGACCAGACGGCCCGACGAGAGGATAAGCGGGAACTGCTTGGCAATCCCCTTCTCGACGGCGGCCTTCTGCACCGAGAAGCCGATGTTGGGCATTCGGAACTGCTTGGCATCGGGCAAGGTCGGATATTTCTCGACGAGGTCGACACGTGGCGTATAGATCGGCTCGCGATGGACCGGAATCGGATCAGGCAGGCCGAAGGCGTTCATGCGCGCCTTGCCGTTGCCGTAGGGCACGCAGCCGTGTTTGAGCGCGACCCGCTGGATGCCCCCCGAGAGATCGAGCGACCACGACACCGAATCCGGATTGGTCGGATTGACCTTCATGATCGTAGCCATCTCCGCTTCGGTGAGATCTGTGTCCCAGCCAAGCTTCTTCAGGCTCGCCAGCGTGAATTCGGGATAGCCGTCCTGGATCTCGGAATCCTTTGAGTAGGATTTGTCGGCCAGCAGGCTGACCTTGCGCGTGGACCCGTCTGGCAGCTTCTCCTCGCGCTCGATGCCGAAGCGCGGCCGAAACGTGCCGCCGCCGTCCATCACCGCGAGATTGGTGTTATAGAGCAGCGGCGTGCCGGGATGCTTGACTTCCGGCGAGCCCCAGCACGGCCACGGCAGACCGTAATAATCGCCGCCGACCTCGGGATCATCCTTGGGCGCCCGCATCGTCAGCATGTCGAACTTCGCCTGGTTCTTCATGTGCGCCTTGAGCCGCTCAGGTGATTGTCCGCAATATCCGGTCGACCAGCTGCCGCGGTTCATCTCGCGCAACACGTCTTCTGCTTCAGGCAGATTGTTGTCGACCTTGATTTTGCTGAACATCTGATCGGCAAAGCCGAGCTTTTTGGCCATCAGATAAATGACCTCGAGATCGTCCTTGGATTCGAAGATCGGTTTGACGATCTGCTCGCCCCATTGCAGCGAGCGGTTCGAAGCGACGCGCGATCCCTTGCACTCGAATTGGGTGGCCACCGGAAGAATGTAGACGCCATCCTTGCGGCCGGCCTCGACCGCCAGCGATGCCCAGGTCGTGGGATGCGGGTCGGCAATGACAAGTAGGTCCAGCGCCTTCAGGCCTTTGAGAGACTCTGGAATGCGCGTGATGCTGTTGCTGGCGTGTCCCTGAACGAACACGGCCCGCACGTTGTCCTTCTGAGCGACCTGATCTTTCGGCAGCGTCACCGCCTCGAACCAGCGGGTCAGAGGAATGCCGGGAGTCTCCATGATCTGCTTGGAATCGAAGCGCGACTTCAAGAACTCGTAGTCAACGTCCCAGACTCGCGACCAGTGCTTCCACGCGCCCTCGGCGAGACCGTAGTAGAACGGCAACGTCACAATATCGAGCCCAACGTCGGTCGCCCCCTGCACGTTGTCGTGGCCGCGGAAGATGTTGGCGCCCATGCCCGGTCCGCCCACATTGCCGGTCAAGAGCAGCAGGATGCAGCTTGCCCTCACATTGGCGGTGCCGACGGTTTTCTGGGTCTGGCCCATGGCCCAGATCAACGTCGACGGCTTCTCGGTGGCGAACATCTTGGCGACCCGTTTGAGCTGTTCGCCTGGAATGCCGGCGACGCGCTCGACCTCTTCCGGATTCCATTTCTCCACTTCCTTGCGGAGATCATCGAAGCCGTAGACGCGCTGCCTGATGAATTCCTTGTCTTCCCAACCGTTCTGGAGGATGTGCCACATAATGCCATAGAGCACCGGAATGTCGGTGCCCGGACGCATCCGCACATATTCCGTCGCGTGCGCCGCGGTGCGCGTCAGGCGCGGATCGATGACGATGAAGTTGGCCTTCTGCAGCTCCTTGCCCTCGAGCAGATGCTGCAACGAAACCGGATGCGCCTCGGCCGGATTGCCGCCCATGATCATCTGGGTCTTGGCATTGCGAATATCGTTGTAGCTATTGGTCATCGCGCCATAGCCCCAGGTATTGGCGACGCCCGTCACGGTGGTCGAATGGCAGATGCGAGCCTGATGGTCGGTGTTGTTGGTGCCCCAGAACGCCCCGAGCTTGCGGAACAGATAAGCGCCTTCGTTGGTCATCTTGGCCGAGCCGAGCCAATAAACCGAATCTGGCCCCGATTTTTCGCGAACCTCGAGCATCTTATCGCCGATCTCGTTGATCGCAGTTTCCCAGGCGACTCGCGCCCATTGCCCATTCACGAGCTTCATCGGATAGCGCAAACGCCGTTCGCTGTGCACCAGCTCGCGTACGGAAGCACCCTTCGCGCAATGAGATCCGCGATTGATGGGGGAATCCCAGCTCGGCTCCTGGCCGATCCAGACCCCGTTCAACACCTCTGCAGTCACGGTGCATCCGACAGCACAATGCGTACAGATGCTTTTCTTGACGGTGGCCCCGGCGGTCAGCGGACCCGCCATGGCCGCGTCCGCCTTGCGCACGCCGGAAATCGGCATGGTCCCGAGTGCCGCGAGCGCGCCGCCCGCCAGACCGGAGCGGCGCAGGAAAGCGCGGCGATCAAAGCCGCTGGTTTGGCTTGCGAGAGAGTCCGCGATTGAGCCGCGGCGGTCGGATCCGGACTGTCGTTCTGTTCGCCTGATAAGCACAGCAGCCTCCCTCAGGTCGGATACCGATTGACGCGATAATAGGCCTTCACGTGATCGGATTCCTTGTAGCGCGCCTTGCGCTTCTCATCACTGTTCTCGCTGTCGGCCTGCGCGGAGCCGACGAGTGGCGTCGCCAGCGTGGCGCCAGCGCCTACTGTGCCGATGCCAACCTTGCAAAGGAAGTCGCGCCGTCCGACGATCGCCTTCTTTTCATCACTCATCGCATCTCTCCGGGACCAGCCTGCGCTTGGTCACTTGGCAAACGAAAATGCTTGTCTCTCGATCTCGATAAACAGGTGGCCGAACGTGCCGACCGCGCGATAGAACCCCGCGCTCGCCGCCTGCTCCATGTCGGCAAACAGACGTCCCATCCAGGACGAAACGTGTTTTTCGAACAACGCACGCTGCGCAACGAATGGCACTTCCAAGCGGCCATCAGCCATTCCGGCCATGATCTCGCAGAGGATGGCGGCATGATCCTCAGGTTCGGAATTACCCTCAGCGCGCGCGATGCCGAGTGCCGCAAGATCGGCCCGCAACCGTGACAGCGGCCGTTCGTTGAGGAAGCCGGTTAAATAGTAGGAGGCGTAGGGCAACAACTCACCGCGGCCGAGACCAACGAACAGGTCAAAATATTCGCGTTCAACCTGAGCTGCGGTCGTGCGCGAAGCGGCTTCCGCCAGCCGGGCGTGAGCCTGACCGAGTGGCGTGCCGTCTCCACTCAAACCTGCAAGCCGATCGAGCAAGCTCTTGGACGGCGCAGCCGCGAGCAAGGCGGCGAGAAGGGCATATTCCTGCGCGCGCGCGGCGTCGATCGGATCGATGATGTGTTGCGATGCCGTGCCCTCGTGATGGTGATTAGGATAGAGATCGGGACGCAGTTCGGTGCGGGGAACACCAGTTGCCGCTTCCACCGCAATCGCCCGCTGAGCGGGTATCTCGCTCCAATTCGAAAACGCAGGCTGGCTGACGTGGATTTTGCGCGCAAGCTGGACCCCGCCGCCTGCGGCGTCAATTGCGCGATCAAGCCCGCCGTCACGCACATGGACCTCCGTTGCCTGAGACCCTCGAGTGACCAATTTTTACTTGCGCAACAAAGCGCTAGCAAAGCCTAGACCTGGTTCCGCAGGCGGTCAATCGCCGCTCGATAGGTTGAGGCTATAGCATTTGGTAGCAACACTTATTGAGGCAGGGCACCGCCATGAATGCGGCGCCGCACTGTATCGACTTCCGGGATCGGTTGCGATGCAACGGGAGCCGCGATCTCCCTGGGCACGGCTTCATCAGGCGTCTCTGTAAGCACAGCGGAGTGCGCAATATGCCCATTCGGAACGTCCGAGGACTCCTGCAATTGCGTCGGCGCGTCAGGCTGTGCCTCTGCGACGTCACGCAGACCCCCGATGATCCGGTCGACCCAGGCTGCCAGCTCCGCCTGCGAGCAATCGAGCGGTCCGAAGCCCGCCATGGCATTCGGATCGTTGAAGTCCCAGGCGTTTTCGGCGAGCCCCACGAAATCGCGGATCGCCGGGTCGGTCGTCCAGGCGCGCCGAAGAGCCGCTTGCACCAATTCCGGCGGAATACCTTTGCGCAGGAACGCGGTGATGTCGGTCGCGGCGGTGATCGCATCGATCGACGGCAAGCTCCCGAGATCCACATAAGGTTCGGCCTCGGCCGCCGGGGACGGCACCGGGGCTTCACCGGCCGGCCGCGCTGTTTCCGGCGCCAGCGGAGCATTCGATTCTGACTCGCGCTTGCGGCGCGACCAACGTGCGAGAAACTCTTCCTCGGTCATTCTTGCCCGCCTTCATGCTGCCGACGCGCCAGGGCCTCGGGATCGGCGCGCCGTCGCTCGCGTTTGACGAACTCTCTCTCGACGTGGTGTTCGGCGATAAAGCTTTCAATCACCTCGCGCACCACCTCGGGCATCGGTACGGC
Organism: Bradyrhizobium sp. 142; assembly: GCF_023074015.1. Classification (NCBI taxonomy): domain Bacteria; kingdom Pseudomonadati; phylum Pseudomonadota; class Alphaproteobacteria; order Hyphomicrobiales; family Nitrobacteraceae; genus Bradyrhizobium; species Bradyrhizobium sp. 142. Next base: position 19,074 of record NZ_JADPKQ010000387.1, on the reverse strand, counting down.
TTCAACCAGATTGTCAGCGGCCTCGGTAAACCCCTCCCCTTCCGCGGGATCAGCAGTCGCGGCGGCGATCGCATAAGGCCAGGCCCCCTCGGATGGGCTCAAGACCACCCAGATGCTCGGCGTGCCGGAGGCAACATTGTCGCGGTAACGCGCGGTTTCCGACACGTACAGATCAACCGTTGCACTGCCGGCATAGAACCAGGTCGTGCCGCCCTGTTCGCGCAAGATTGTCCAGGGCTCCACGTCCGGATTGTCAGGCAATACGGCGGCGCTCCGCCAAATGAAATCCACCCAGGGCGAATCCGCCTTGCGCCGTTCGACGACGATGCCGACGGGGATACGCTGGAGTGGCAGGGCAACGCTCATGACATCGTTTCCAGGCGCCCGATCGGGAGCCCCGTCAACAGGTTCTGCGGCTTCATCCGGAGCTTCTGATCGGCTGTCATCGCCAGGATCAGATAGGCCGGCTCGCCCCGCAAGGTCTCCATAACGAGCCGAGGATCCGCAAAGGTCAGGCGAAACAGCGAAAGAATTCGCTCTGCGCTGGGCCCGTCAAGTTCCTCGCCGTGCCAAAGCCGATCGCCCGTCTTGGTGGCGTCAGCGTCCAATCCGACATACCAGGCCAGCTTTACCTCGCGCAGTTCCGTCAGCGGTTCAATGGCAACATCGATCCCGAGCAGATGGGAGACCCAGCGTGTCATCGCCTGTGCCAGCGCGCGAGATCCTCGCCCGCCTGCGGTGAGATCGAAGGCCATATCGAACTGGTCGCTGCGTTTCCAATAGCTCTCGGCGTTTTCCTCGCTCAAGACATCGAGCTGGGCGTCAGTCTGGGTGCCCAGCATCGAGATCAGCGACAAGACAGGCGTCGGGCTGCGACCGCCGACAAGCTCTTCATCGCCAAGCAGCAAGGCCTGTTCATGCGGAAGGATCCGCTGCGGCCGGAAGAACAGCTCGGCGGCGCGCAGCACGAACACATCGTCGTTGCCGTCAAGCGCATTGCGCAAGATCACGTGCACGAGCTGATTGATGAACAGCGGCGGCAGGTCGTTCGACGACGAACGCAGGACCGCAAGATACGCAGCTTCGAGCGTCGGGTGCCGCAACATGAGATCGCGAAACGCCACCACGAGGCGCCAGTTCTCCCGCGCGTCCTCATCGGCGATCGCAGCGACCTCGTCGGCTCCGACCGGCCGGCGCGGATCAGCAAGCATCTCACGATGCAGTCTTCGTTCGACCGGGCACGCGTCCTTCGGCGGCATCAGCTCGGGACGGACAAAATAAGCCTTCAAGAATTCGTCGGTGACACGAAGTCCGCCGCTCTCGTCGCGATCGAGCAGATGATGGCCGCATGCGATCCAGAAATCACTCATCGGAGGGGCGGCTCCTGGCCCCCCTCAGAATAGTTAAGATCGCTGCCGGCTTTGACATCATCCTCGATTTCCATGAACGAGAACGCCTTGCCATGCCGCTGCCCTTCCCGCAGTTGCAGCTTGCGGAAGCCCTCGTGGACTTCGCCATCGCCCGCCGAACGATGGACCGCAATGAGCGAGCTGATCGGGTGCGTGCAGAGCGACTGCACAAAGGTGACTTCCTCTTCCGCAGCGGCCCTCGCAATTGCCATGTCCGGTGCGCCGAACCGATCAACGAGTTGCCTGGCAAGGAGTTCGACCAGCACCTGGCAATCATCCTCGCTCGCCGGAACAATCTGCGCCAGGGTCGACCATCCCCAGGATTGCACGCCGAGAAAGCCGCTGCGGAAGGCGGCGCGCGCCTTTCCGCTTAGCTTCGCCGGGTCCTGATCGCAGAAGCGGAAGGCGCCGGAGACGGCCCACTCGCCTGGCATTGCCGGCACGTCGAACGTGAAGGTATCGGAGACATCGAGCGCGATGGTGCGCAGAAGTTTCGCAGTCTTTTTCACGACCCTGGCCCTCCGAGCTTCGGATCGAGCCACGATGGCGTGGCGAGCGCCTTAACAAGGTCTGCCCGCTCGGTCGCGTCACTGCCGATGCGGCGCGTGAGCAAATCGCCGCGATCATCGATGCGTCGAACCAGCTGCCGCTCGCGAGGGATGCGGCTGAGATAGTCGCGCGCGACGCTGTCAAATCCATCGACCTGCCAGCTGTCGATCGCCCGCATCAGGTGCCGCGCAAAGCTCTCTGTCATCTGCACTGCACCGGCCTCGCCGAACCCTTCCTCATCCAGGGCGGAGGCAAGCGGGCGAACACCGGGATCACGATCGTTCATCATGACTGTCCGGATCATGGCCCCGAACACAAGCCAGCCCGGCGGCTCATCCTCGTCCGCGGATGCGGGCCAGCCAAGCCGTGCCCCTCCGACCAGCCCTCCGTCAATCCTCACCGTATCGGGCCAACCGACCGCAACCTCCTTGGCCGGCGGCGCATAGGCGCGCAAGGCGTCCGTCAGAGCAACCATGCCGGCGTAAAAGGCGCGGCGTGCGGTGGTCAGCGGCTCGGCCGGCTCCAGCACCACCGCGAACTCGGCGAGGTCGAACCGCCCTACATAGACCAGCGTGCCGGCACCGCTTTCGGGTGCAATGCGGCATGCATGGGCGAAGGCATCTCCGCTCTCGCGCAACCGGACCAAGGTAAAGGGCGGCGGCAATTGGATCTGTTCCGCCATGGAAGCGTGGCTGGTTGGGATCGACCGCAGGCCTTCCTCCACTTTCTCCTTTTTCCCGATTGACAATATCTATACGAGGCAAAGGATCAGCGCGAGTCCGTCATTCGTCGCCTTCTTGGAGGGATGATCCTGGAGCAGCCAGCGAAGACCATCCTGATTTGCTCGTGTGAAGACACGATGCGGCTTGACGTGGCCGCGATCAAGCGTGGATGCAGCAATGGCGACGTCAAGAGTTTTCGTCACCTGTGCGGCCCCGAGCTCGGCCACTTTTGCGCAGGCGCAAAGGCAGAAAGCCCTCTGACCGTTGCCTGCACGTATCAGCAATCCTTGTTTGCGGAGGAAGCCGGCGAGCGTTCCGCGCCGATTGCCTTCGTGAACATTCGCGAGACGGCCGGCTGGTCGACCGAAGGCGCGCAAGCGGGCCCCAAAATGGCGGCGCTGCTCGCAGCGAGCGCCGTGCAGGCGCCCGATTATCCGCTGATCACGCTTGCGAGCGACGGGGTCGTCCTGATCTATGGCAGGGACGAGGCGGCGATCGAAGCCGGGAGGCTGCTTTCGGATCACCTCGATGTGACGGTGATGCTGAGGAACCCGGGCGAGATCGTCTCGCCTCTGGCAACGCCCTTCCCGGTCGTTAAGGGAACGATCCGCAACGCCAGAGGACATTTTGGCGCTTTCGAGCTCACCATCGACGACTACGCTCGCCCGCATCCCTCCTCGCGCGATCACTACGTCTTTGAAACTCCACGCAACGACGCCGCCTCGCGTTGCGACATCATCCTTGACCTATCGGGAGAGAGACCGCTGTTTCAGGCGCATGATCTGCGCGACGGTTACCTGCGGGCCGATCCCAAGGACCGGGGCGCGATGCTCTGCGCCGTCCTGAGCGCGCGTGACCTCGTCGGGCGTTTCGATAAGCCTAAATACGTCGAGTTCACGCCCGATCTTTGCGCCCATTCGCGCTCGAATCTGACCGGCTGCCATCGCTGTCTTGATCTATGCCCCACGAATGCGATCACGCCAGCCGGCGATCATGTTGCCATCGATGCCGAGATTTGCGCCGGCTGCGGCCAATGTGCCGCCGCCTGTCCGACGGGTGCCGCCTCCTACGCGTTGCCGCCCGCGGACACCCAGCTTCAGACCATCCGCGCCATGCTGCTCGCCTATCATCAGGCGGGTGGATCGAGCCCCGTGCTGTTGTTGCACGACCGCCAACACGGCACGCCGTTGATCGACGCGCTGGCGCGGCACGGGGATGGCCTGCCTGCCCACGTCATCCCTCTGGCCGTCAACGAGGTGACGCAGATCGGGCTTGAGGCCGTCATCGGCGCATTTGCCTACGGAGCGACCGCGTTCCGGTTTTTGCTCCGCGGCAAGCCGCGGCATGACGTGACTGGACTGACCCAAACGATCAGCATGGGAGAGACTATCCTTGCGGGCCTCGGATTTGACGGGCGCCGGGTCACTGCGATCGAAACTGACGATCCGGATTCAATGCTGGATCAACTGAGGGGCATCGAGCGGCTTGCTGCGGTGAAGACGCCTGCGACGTTCAAGACGGTCGGCAAGCGGCGCGACCTGCTTCGCTTCGCGTTGAGCGAACTGCATCGTCTCGCGCCGAAGCCGGTCGACGTCATTGCCTTGCCTCAGGGCGCCCCGATTGGCGCAGTGAGCGTTGATACCGGTGGATGCACGCTGTGCCTGTCCTGCGTCTCCGTCTGCCCGACCGGCGCGCTCCGCGACGATCCTGACCGCCCGATGCTTAAGTTCGTCGAAGATGCCTGCGTGCAATGCGGCCTCTGCCAGAGCACCTGTCCCGAGAAGGTCATCACGCTGAAGCCCCAGGTCGATTTCCGCGCAGGCCGCGCGCCCGCGATTGTGATCAAGGAGGAAGAGCCTGCCCTTTGCATCCGCTGCGGCGCGGCGTTCGGCGTGAAGAGCACGATTGATCGCATCGCGGGCAAGCTCGAGGGCCGGCATTGGATGTATCCGGCGGGCGACAAGCGCGTCGACGCCATCAGGATGTGCGCGGATTGCCGCGTGATCGTGATGAGCGAACAGCGGTTCGATCCGTTTGTGGGCGTGCCAGAACGCGCGCCGCCCCGAACCACCGAGGATTATTTGCGCCGGCCGGACAGCAAGACCTGAGCGCGAACGTCCCTCAATTAACGTTGGGACCCTCCCCTATCGCGAGGTCGCCCGGGCCAGGAAGTCGGTCAACGCGCGGCGGTCTTCGGCCGATCCGATGCGCTGTTCCGGCATCTTCGTTCCCGGCGTATAGGCGTTGGGCCCGACTTCAAACAGCTTTGCGACGGTCTCGGGGGTCCAGACGATATCCATCGTCTTGAGCGCCTCGGAAAACCGATAGCCCGAGAGCGAGGCGATTTTCCGTCCGAACAGTCCGGCGAGCGTTGGCCCTGCGCGTTGCGGCTCCTTGGCCGACAAGGTGTGACAGGCAACACAAGCGCGAAAGACATCGGCGCCATGATCGCCCGCATAGGCGGCCAGTGGATCCGCTGATGTCCCGAACGGGCTCGAACCGACCGGCTCGCCGGTATGCACGTTCCAGCGTCGGATCTTTCCGTCCGCGCCTCCGGTCACGAGCGTTTCCGCATCATGCAGGAACACGACGGACCAGACCGGGAAACCGGGTCCCACGAGTGTCCGCAACACACTCCGCGACTTGCGCTCCACAATTGCAACGGTGCCGCCGATGCCTGCGGCGGCGATCAGGGTCCCATCATCGGAAAGCGCCATAGCGACGATCGGTGCCGAGCCTGCGGCCACCTCGCCCGCCGGCTCTCCGTCCGCAGTCAGCATGCGCAGCTTGCCGTCAGCCCCTGCCGCGACGATCTCGCCGCCGGGCGCGATGGCGACGGCGTTCAATGGCGCCGGCAGTTGCACCATTTCAGGCCGGCCCTCCGGCAAGCGCCAGATGCACAACGCACGATCATAGCCGACGCTCACGAGTGACATGCCGTCCGGAGCGAAGGCGACACCATTCACATTCTGCGCGTGACCTTCGAACTCGCGGGAGGCGCCATCAGCCAAAGACCAGAGGCGCACACTATGGTCCCAAGAGGCCGAGGCGAGCGTCGATCCGTCAGGCGCCACGGCGAGTGCCACGACGGGACCGGTATGCCCCTCCAGGACTTGATCAGGCTGGGGCCGGCCGGCCGTCCATACCGCAAGCCGCGCGTCGGCCCCCGCGGTGATCATGCGGCCGTCCTGCAGGAAAGCAACGGCATTGACGGCGCCCGCATGATACCGCAACACCTCGCCCGCTGCGTCGGTTTTCAGCGACCAGCGGATGGCGGACGTGTCGAAGCTGCCCGACAACAGACTGTCGCCGTCAGCCGAAACGGCGAGCGTACGGACGGGGCCCCCGTGACCCGCAAGCTGCGCGTGCGCCGCTGGCGCAGCAACAACCTCCAGGAGGGTCGCGGCGACCCGGGCGCACGAAGCCCATCCCATCAATCTCTGCCGACCATGGTCACGTCCGTGCCTTCAACAGTGTACGAATAGACGTCCGCGGCATCACCTCTACGTCTCCGGCGCCACCACCTTCTTGGACGAGCCCTCGGGCGCCGCCTGCATCCCGGGCGGGCTCTGGCCTTGCGGACTTTCGGCGGCCGCGCCGCCCGAACCCGTAGTGATCGGGCAGTGATCGGACCCGTCCAGCCCTGTGGCTGCGGTTGGCCCTTCTCTTCGGCAGGGGTCTGTGCTGCTGGCAACCCTGTCTTTCCAGACTGGGCGAGTGCACCATCGAAGGCCACGACCACTGCCAAGCGCTGCCTAGCATAGCATGGATGTCGGTGCCTTCACGGCGTGATCCTCCGTTGGAGCCAAAATTCAACGAGAAAGGGTCGAGATCAGTTCCTGGATACGCACTTGGTCAGTTCGCCCATCGTCCGCATTCTTCACTTGAATGGCGGCAGCGCGAGTCCTAGCTTTGGTGCCTTATGTCTTTGCTCGTCATGTCAAGGAAGACGGCATGCAGGGGCAATCGAGGCCATGGCTGCGAATGATCTCATGGCTACGCGCCGTGCGCGTGCTTTTGATTGCTAAAGATCCAGCCGCCCGAGAAGCTTCGCCTCTCCTCGTCCTCACGGTTGTCGTGCTCATGCTGCTCCTCGCCATATTGGAAATCGATTTGCACAGCGCCGACCTTCAATCGCTGGGGTTAATGGGCGATGCATTTTCAATCGATCCTGTTTTTAAGAGCCCTTAAAGTCGGCAGCAACGGCGGCGAACTCTAGATCGTTCGTCACAGCTACCCATAGGAAGCGGCATCGTAAGATGAGTATGGCTTGTAAATGGTGGAGTTTGCGCATGAAGGCTTTTCTGCTCGGTTGCGCTGCAGCCATTGTGATCGCAACTGCAGCAATGGCGCTCTTGGATCAGGTGCAGGAGCCCGTCGCCCAGGCGTTTGCTACAACCGGTGTGCGCCTGTAAGACCGCCCGCCGCCACAGGCGCCGCGGCGGCCGCTTGATGCTGGGCTACTATCTCCACCAGATGGAGTGCCAGCTTGGATGGCATCGCGACAAGGCGATCGCTTGTTGTTGGAGCATTGATCACGCGCCGAGGGCGGATTGCGATCAGGCACATTAAGGGTTGCCGTTCTCTCATGGCCGTGTGAGCCAACTGCGACTTCCAGCAACATGGGAACGAGGGCAAGTACCAGAGCCATGGTCGCCGGTCCGAGCGGCCGTCGCTCTGGCGCGCCAAGGGCGGACCCGCGCTGCCACAACGATCACTGGTCGATCATCCCGTAGGCCCCACTCGCCGAGTGGCAACGGGTGAATAGTATGATGTATGCAAGATCCTGCTTGCGCGGCGAGACGCCGGCAAGGTCTCCGCAAATGTCCGTGCTTGATCTCGACTAATAGCTCTGTTTGGATAATTCCCCTTCGGCAACTCGTATTTCGGATGATCATGGCGAATGAAATAAATGGATACCGTCGTTCATTGGATGCTCGCTCACAAGAAAGCATCGTGACCGTCCACCGCACCGGCATCGGCAATCGGCTACTGGCAGCGTTGCCGCCGGCGGATCTCGGCTTGCTCACGCCCTACTTCCAGAAGGTCTCGTTTGAGCCCGATGCCGTCCTTGTGCGGTCGGGCGATGAGCTCGATCCGGTTTATTTTCCCCACAGCGGCGCAATCGCCTTCATGCTCGATATGCCGGACGGGCAAACGGTCGCGACCACCTTGATGGGACGGGAAGGCGCTCTGGCCTCGTTCTCTGTGCTCGGCCCGTCGCTTTCATCCGTGACCGCGGTTGCTCGCGTGGCTGGCACGGCATCGCTGATTTCCGCCGCAAAATTTCGGGCTGCCTATGCGCAAAGCGCAGCCATCAGGAATGTCGTGCAGCTCCACGCCCGCGCGCTGCTATTGCAACTCCAGCACGTAGCCGCTTGCAACGCGCTGCACCGGGTCGATGGCCGCATGGCGCGGTGGCTTCTGCAGCTTCACGACCGCGTTCCCGATGACCTCCTGCCGGTGACCCAGGAGGCGCTTGCGCAATTGCTTGGGGTGCGGCGGACGACAGTGACGCTGACGATGAGCAAGCTACGCAAGGCCGGAGCCGTCCCGTCCGACCGGCGCGGATTTGTAGAGATCGATCGGGCGCGGCTCGAGAGTGTCGCATGCGATTGTTATGCGCTCATGCAGCGCAAGATCGATCGGATGTATTGCCAGGAATTGTCGGCGCCGCAGCCTACCCATGCGCCGTTCCGGGAAAGCGCCAGCGTCGCCTCCGGCGGAGCGGGGGGTGAATCCAGAGCCGTTTCGCGGGCGGGGAAATAAGGTAAAGAGAAAATCTTAGAACCGAGGTGAGAGTGCAGACCAGGGGCGGCGATGCTCCTGCTCTTCACCTTCATGGTTCCATCGCCGGGTTGCTCTTGCGCTCGGCGAACATCAGCCCGACATCACGGCGGCGGCGGCGATCCTGACGATGGTTTCAGTAGTCCTGCTCGCCACGATGGAAGACCTGCGGCGACGCAACGAACGGCTGAAGGTAACAAAAACAAGCCTCGATCGGCGTCGTTAAGCCCGCTCGGCCAAAATCCGAATGCGCCCATCACGCCCGCCCCATACTCACGAAGCTCCCACCGAGCATCATTGCGGCGGCTTCAGTTCGCCGGCGAGCCAGCCGACCGCATCCGTGTTCATCGGATCCACGACAAAAGAGACAGTTTCAGTGCGCTCGCAGGTCGAACATTCGAAAGTGCGCTCCTCGATTCCTCTTTGGCCGGGAGAGATGCGAGCCAACCCCATCCGGTGCTTGCATACCGGACACATCGGTCGCTCGTTGGTCGAGGCAGTCATCCATGGAACCCCTGGAGGAATGCATCATGATCCTTTCCGAACCGAGAGTCTTTAGTTTTTGTAGTTTTTGTGCTCCCACCCGCCCGCCAGGAGGAACGAGTCCGGTCGACCCAGGTTAACCGCACGGGTCCGCGCGCAAATGCGTGGGCCTGCGTGGCTCCGCCCCCAAGCCCCCAAAAGCCCCCCAAAGGCGGGGCTACGCTCAGGCGAGCGTATCGGCCTTGAATATTGTCCCTTTCGTGCAACATCGACCCGTGCGCAGGATTGAGTTGCCGCGCTTACGCGGGATGAGGCCAGTCGTGAGCGCCGATTGTGGCTCGAAGGGCACGCCGATCCACACGTCAAGCCTCTGTGCAGGGATCTCGATGCAAGCGTGACGCCGCTTACTCGGCGTCCAGAACCTCGACAACTTCATAGAGATGGGGATCGATTTGATCGGTCAAGTTATCAAACTTACCCCACTCCTTACGAAAGCCCGGCGATTGGTGGGCAGAATGCAGCTGTTCGCGATTTTGCCATTGGATGTAGTTGACGATGCGCCGACCATCGAGGCTTCGATGCAAGCTGATCGATACAAAGCCCGGCTGGCGCGCCATGAATCGGGCTCGATCAGCCATCAGCGAGAGCGCCTCCGCCTGCTTGGCCGGTTCGGCTTCGACGATAGTGATCTGTGTGATTATCTGACTATCTTTCTGAATACGGGCCATGGAGCCACTCCTTCTGGGCTCAGGTTCCTCTTGAGCTCCCTCCGCCGCCAAGGATGCTCATTCCGAAGGTTTGAACGCCCGAGCGGTAGTAAGAGTTCAAATCGGGTACCATCTCAACCCGTGGTCAGGTCTTCGCATCCGGTCATTGGCATTTCTTGAGGAGGAATAACATGAAACTACACATCATCGAGGTCTTTTCTCCTGGGTTGATCGACTGGAGTCCGCTCGTGAGCATCGGCAACGCGATGCCGCCCCGCGATCCTGATGAAGACGAAGATGACGATGAGGAAGAAGAAGAGGACGACCTCGCCGACGAACCGCCGGTCGTGCGCGAGCCAGACGAAGACTAGACTAGCCGTTCGTTGGCAGCCGGCGTTATAGTGTCTCCCATGAGCTGGGATGAGAGAGACGTAGCGCTGCTCAAAGAACTCTGGGCATTGGGACACAGCGCCGCACAGATCGCGCGCGCACTCGGTTGTAGCCGTAACGCAGTTTGCGGGATGCTGACTCGATTGTGCCTGAAGCGTGGTCACAAGCCGCCAGCAGCAAAGCCCAGAATAAGGCCAGTCCCGAAGCGAAGGCCGGCGTTGTCGGCCGCCTGTGCCAGCCCGATCGAAAAGAAGGTATCGAAACCGCTTAAGAGGCAGCAGCCTAATGAATTCAGCAAGAGCGAGCTTTATGCGATGCTAGCTGAGGCGGTCAAGAATACGGGCTAAGCGCACATCGCGACATACAGCAAGACCGGGACGCGGCGAGGCCGTCCTCTACGGCCGACTCGCGATCGCGGATTGAGCGCGATCGAAGAGGACGGTCTTGCCTGCCGAGGTGCGGAGATCGATGCCGAGAAACATGATGCTTGCAAATCGCGGACATCGATATGGACGACGGCACCACAACGTCGGATAGTCAATCAATCCAAAAAGCCTGATCTCGTCAAGGGAGACGCCGCATGCTGAAATCGATCGATCCGCTTTTGAATGCGGATGTTCTCTATGCGCTGCGATCCATGGGGCATGGCGACGATCTCGTGCTTTGCGACACGAACTTTCCGGCCGACGCGGTCGCGCGCCAGACTGTGCTGGGGCGGCTATTGCGCATCGACAACGTCACCGCAAGCCGCGCCGCGCGCGCGGTCCTGTCGGTGCTGCCGCTCGACAGCTTCGTGGACAAGCCGGCATCCCGCATGGAGATCGTCGGCCAGCCCAACGACATTCCGCCTGTGCAGAGCGAGGTCCAGGCTGAAATCGATGCGGCGGAGGGCCGATCTGTTCCGATGGCCTCAGTCGAGCGCTTTGCATTCTACGAGCTTGCGAAGAGATCCTATTGCGTGGTTCAGACCGGAGAGCGGCGCTTCTATGGTTGCTTCATCTTCAAGAAGGGCGTCATCCCGCCGGATGTGGCTTGAGGTGACCCCCTCAAACCGTCTGTACGACGACACGGCTGCACGAGGCGTCTGACATAAATACGACGTCGAGATGATGTCGCTCGCGGAACCTGCTCATTCACGATCACCGCGACGGTGATCGGCGCTGCACGGCATCAATCATCTTGCAGCGCGGCATTGCGAAGACTCTGCTCAACGTTCACGCATCGACGGCACGCGCGACCTCAACCTCAAGCGCATTCGTTGACTTTGATATGTGCCGCTGCATACTCGACACGGCCTCTGCCGCCATCGCCACGAGCGTCACGTCATCGACGTGCTCGGGCGAATTAGACTTCACAAAGAAAGTCACGCAAAGAAAGTCAAACACTGGAGGGTATCGCGATGAACCAGCACGATCAGCATTCCGCGTCCCAGCCGAACCGGCGAACGGTGCTGAGGGGCGCGGCGAGCGCCGCAGCACTCGGGACCAGCGGCGCACTCGGCACGTTCTCGGAGCTCGCATTGGCGCAAGCCAACCTACGCGCGCAGATCACGCAAATTCCAGGTGTCGGCAAGGGCGCACCGACCGACGCCGATTGGCAGAAGGTCGGCGAGCTCTGCCTCGGCCCGACCAAGGCGAGCATCAAGGAAAGCGAATTCAGGGGCGTCGAGCTCTCGTTCATGGGACTCAACAATCAGAACCTGCACAACCTCCTGTTCCGCGGCTTCCTCAAGCCGTGGGAAGCTTATACGGGCGCGAAAATCTCCTGGATCGATCTCGCCCAGGCCGACTACAACCCACGGCTCCAGCAGGCGATCGCGACGGGCACGGTCGATTTCGACATCCTCGAGATGGGCGCGCCATTCGAGGGCGATGTCTGCGGCAAGGGCCTGGCATCGGAGATGCCGGACTGGGTCAAAAGGCAGATCGACATCGATGACTACGTCGACTACCTGAAGCCGCCGGTCGGAACCTGGAACGGCAAGACCTATCGCGTCACCATCGACGGCGACTGCCACAACTTCAACTACCGCACCGACGTGTTCTCCGACGCAGCCCTTGCCAAGGCCTGGAAGGACGCGGGCAACACGGGCGAATGGGGCGTGCCGAAAACCTGGCAGCAGGTCCAGGCGGTGACGAAATTCCTCAAAGGCAAGAAGATCAAGAACCAGAATGCCTTCGGCTATCTCGATGCGCCAAAGCCCTGGGGCGGCTTCGGCTTCTATTTCCTCGGCAGCCGCGCCTCTGCCTACGCCAAACATCCCGACGACAAGGCTTGGCTGTTCGACATCGATACGATGAAGCCGCGCATCAACAATCCGGCCTGGGTGCGCGCTATCCAGGACGTCGTTGACGCGCTGCCGTTCGAGCCGGCCGACCAGCTCAACGCCGATCCGAACACCACCGGCTTCCAGCAATTTCTCGCCGGCATCGGCTCCATGATCCCCTGGTGGGGCGACATCGGCCAGGTCGCCAAGGCGAGCGATACCTCGGTCATCGGCGATATCGTCGGCTTCGACATCCTGCCGGGATCGGACGATGTCTATAATTCCAAGACCGGACAGTGGGACAAGCTCGCGAGCGGTCCGAACCACGCGCCGAACTGCGCCTATCTCGGCTGGGGCGTCTATGTGATGGCCAGGGTCAATGGCGACGAGAAGAAGCACAAGGCCGCCTGGAGCGCGGCTGCGCATCTCGGCGGCAAGGATCTGTCGCTGTGGATGGTGATGTATCCATCGGGATTCCAGGCCCACCGCGCCAGCCACTTCCAGTTCGACGAATGGGTGGCCGCGGGCTATGACCGCAAATACATCACCTCCTACCTCAACTCGCAGCTCGGCTCCTACAATCATCCGAACCGGGCGGTCGAGCCGCGCATCCCCGGCATCTTCCAGTACTACAGCATCGCGGAGGATGAGCTGACGAAGATTTTTGCCGGGAAGGTCGAGGCGCAGACCGGCGCGAACAACATCGCCGCCGCCTGGGAGAAGCTGACCGACCAGATCGGCCGCGAGCGGCAGATCGGACTCTACAAGGCCTCGCTCGGCGTGTAGCCGCATGAGCATCACGAAGACCCTCGGCTGGCGACGCTCTCGCGGTGCCAGCCGAAAACTTACCCGGCGGCCGGCCGGTCATTCAGGATCGGCAGAGTGCCATGCAGAATTCAGCTTCCGTGACCGACGACCTGTACCACCAGCCCGCGGTAGCACGCGCACCGGCTAGGCGGAAGGCCGCCGGCCGCGCGATTGTCGCGCTGGCGTCGCTCGGCTTCCTGCTCGTGCTCCTCGTCCAGATCCTGCACACGACCGGTGCGACCGCGGCCGGGCTCTCCGATTGGCGACCGATCCTCATCGCCTATCTCATCTGGGCCGTTGCGTTCGCCATCGCCCAGGTGCTGATCCACGGCGAGCGCGGCCAGCGCGCGCTGTTCCTGCTGCCGGCGGTGTTCTTCACCATTGCGGTGGTGATCTTCCCGACCGTCTTCGGAATCTATATCGCCTCGCTCGACTGGAATCTCAGCTCGGTCGAAGGCCCGCGTTTCAGCGGCTTCGGCAATCTCGTCGGGATGCTCAACGATACCTATTACTGGAACGCGCTGGGCAACATGATCTTCTACACGGTCGCGGTCCTCGGCGAGTACGCGATCGCGTTCGGCCTCGCGCTCCTGCTCAGCGCCGAGATCCGCGCGCGAAAATTTTTCCGCATCGTGTTCCTGCTGCCGATGATGCTGAGCCCGGTCGCGGTGAGCTGGATGATCGGCAAGTCGCTCCTCGAATTTCGCTTCGGGCCCGCCGCGACGTTGGCGCGCTATCTCGGATGGGAGAACCCGGCGTTCTTCGCCTCGTCGTGGATGGCGCGCTTGAGCATCCAAGCGATGGACGCCTGGGTGTCGATTCCCTTTATCATGATCATCCTGCTCGCCGGCCTCCAGGCCATGCCGCGGGAGGTGCAGGAGGCCGCTAAGGTCGATGGCGCCAACGGCTGGCAGTCGTTTTGGCACGTTACCTTTCCGATCATGCTGCCGGTCAGCATCACCGTCCTCATCATCCGCATCATCTTCAAGCTGAAGCTTGCCGACATCGTGATCAACGTGACGGCCGGCGGCCCCGGGGGCGCCACCGACACCGTATCAAGTTTCATCTATCGCGTGTACCGCGACCGCTCCAATGTCGGATACGGCACGGCACTCGCCATGGTTTATCTGGTTCTGATCATCGTCCTCCTGACGCTACTCCTTCGCTTGTCGAAGCGTTGGACGCAGAGAGTCGTCTAGAACCAAGGAGTTCACGCGCGTGTCGATATCGACATCGGCATTGAAGCCCGTCCGGCGGCATCCTGCGGCCCCGCGCGCCAAGCGGATGCTTGGCCGTGTGCTGATCTATGCCGCGCTCCTGTTCTGGACTTTCATTTGCCTGTTCCCGATTTACTGGACGGTGACAACGTCGTTCAAATCGGCAGTCGACGTCACGCAAGCCCACCTGATCCCATGGGTCGATTTCCAGCCGGACTGGAAGGGATGGCGCTCGCTCGGGCTGTCGCCAGACACGCTGTTCGGCACCTCGACCGCCCGCGCGGAATTCATGAGCCGGTTCGCCAACAGCATCATCACCTCGATCGGCGCATCCCTGCTCGCGTTGATCCTCGGTTCGCTTGCCGCCTATGGCCTCAGCCGCTTCCGCTACAAATTCGCCTGGATGCGCAACGACGACATCCTGTTCTTCTTCATGTCGCAACTGATCTTGCCGCCGGTCGTGCTCGCCCTGCCCTTCCTCGTGCTCTACAAGGCGCTCGCGCTGCTCGATACCCGGTTCGGCCTGATCCTGCTCTATACGCTCTCGGTTCTGCCGATCGTCATCTGGATCATGCGCGACCAGTTCAACGCGATCCCGATCGAGCTCGATGAAGCCGCCTTCGTCGATGGACTGTCGACCTGGGGCGCGTTCCTGCGCATCATCCTGCCGCTTGCGGTGCCCGGGATGGTGGCCGCTTTCATCCTGTCGCTGGTGCTATGCTGGAATGAGTATTTCTTCGCGGCCCTCCTTACCAGCACGGATGCGAAGACGCTGCCGGTGATGGTGGCGAGCCAGACCGGCTCGCAAGGCATCAACTGGTGGTCGATGGCGGCGCTGTCGACGGCGGCAATCGCCCCGCTCGTCCTGGTCGGCATCTTTCTCGAGCGCTACATTGTGAGTGGCCTGACGACGGGCGCGGGAAAGTAGCAGGCATGTTGAAACACTGAGAATGATATCGATCGGATCTACGGCCTCGCCTGCCCGCCTCGCCTCGTCACGACCAAAAGGATCCGATCGGGACGATGAAGACCTGCGTGGTCGGCACCATGAACGTTCTCGGACTGTACCTCGGACCTTCGCGCCTAATCACTCCGCGCCGGCGGCGGGCGAGCGATAAAGGAGCGCTCGCCCGTTGTCTATTCGTGAGCAACATCTTCGTCGGCCAACGAACTTGCGCCGATGGTTCCGATGCTTCACTTTGTCCGTCACGGCGCCGCCTGTCCGGTCATGCTCTGAGCCCTAGGCCGCAGCGACGCTCTGGTTGTGCTGCTGACTCGGCCGAACAATTCCGTGTAGGGCTTTCGCGGTCCCAGCCGACCGGCGCGCCAAATCGCCGAGCGATACGATCCCGACCAGGCGCTTGCTCCGGTCCAGGACCGGTAACCGCCGCACCTGGATATCACTCATGTTCGCGCAGACGTGGGATGTGTCCTCGTCCTCGAAGCAGTATCTTACCTCCTGGGTCATCGCGTCGCGGACCTTGCAGTCCGGCCCTTTGCCCTCTGCGATGCAGCGCACCGCGATATCGCGATCGGTGATCATGCCCACGAGCCGGTCCCTCTCACCCACCGGCAACACACCACAATCGCAAGCTTTCATCAGCTTTGCTGCCTGCTGGAGCGTGTCGGTCGGACTTACGATTTTTGCATCGCGTGTCATCACCTCGCTGATCTTCATTGTCACCTCCTATGTCGATCACCAGTGTCGAGTCCCGCCAATGCCGGCTTCTTCAACACCACCTCAACAGATGCAGTTGCTGCGCGTTCCAAGACGGATTGCCAGATTGAGCGGCCCGCGACTGGAGGAACCCGGAGGCAAAGACTTTTCTCCGTGTCGACACCAATGATGGCACGTGGTTTTCGTCGCCAAGCGGAAGATCATCTGCAGTCGATTGCAGACCCTGCGCGATGCGCTCCCAGCCCTCACTCATCGGGTTCGATGGGTGTTTTATCGAACGCCCCCGTTGGGTTGCCAGAGCCACAGAGCTTGTGTGGTTCCATAGATTTCAAGGGCGGGACGTTGAACGGAGCTCCGGCATCTTGCGTGCAGCAGGCTCCCCCCTGACGGAATGGAACATCAGCTGCTTCAACTCGTTCAACGCCTGGCAACGAGGCAAAAGCCAGGGCAGAGAATCATGACAGGTCGACTGGAAGGCAGGATGGCAATCGTGACTGGCGCGGCCACGGGCATCGGTGAGGCCATCGCGCATAAATTCGCAAGGGAAGGCGCGAAGGTCGTTGTTGCCGGGTTGTCCACCGCTCGGCTTGACGAGAAGCTCCCCATAGCGCCTCCGGGCTAGGCAAGCCCAGCCTCCTTCAGGCTCTGCTTCAGATGGGCAATTCCCTTCTTGGCATGGGTCAGCGGGTGTGCCTTCTGCGGGTCCTGCTCCGCCTCGACCACAATCCAACCGGAATAGCCCGGAAGCCCGCGGAAGACATCCGGATAATCGACCATGCCGTCGCCGGGCACCGTGTAGACACCGAGCTCGCTGCCCTGCCCCAACACCGCATCGAGGAAGCTCCAATCCTCGCGGCGCGCCTGCTCCATCACCGCCCGACGCACGTCCTTGGCGTGGAAATGGCTGATGCGGGCGCGATAACGTCGGGCCAGCGCAGCCGGATCGGCGCCGCCCCACGTGGCGTGGCCGGTGTCGAGCAGGAGATGAGCAGCCTCGCCGGTCGCCGCCATGAAGGCGTCGATATCCGCCGCGCTTTCCACGATTGTGCCGATGTGATGATGGTAGACCAGCCTGACGCCCTCAGCGAGCGTATGCTCCGCGACCTCTGTGATACGGCGGCCGAACTCCGCCCAGTCGCCCGCCTTCATGAACGGCCGCTGCGATAGCGGCTTGCTGCGATCGCCATGGATTGCATTCGAGGTCTCGGCGAAGACCAGCACGGTCGATCCCATCGCCTTCAGCAGATCGAGATGCGGGCGCAGATGCCGCATCTCCTCATCGGCATCGCGCTTCAGAAGCTCCGCAGAATACCAGCCGGAGATGCAGGCCATACCGAAGGGCGCGAGCGCAGCCTTCAGGGTCTGCGGCTCGCGCGGAAATTTGTGGCCCAGCTCCATGCCCTCGAAACCCACCTCGCGCGCCTCGGCAGGCAGGTCTCGAGTGGTGTCTCGCCGCCAATCTCCTGCAGATCATCGTTCGACCAGCCGATGGGGTTCGCTCCGATACGGATAGGCATTCGTCCTCGCTCGATCAGTAATTGCGGCGCACGAGCGCCTCGACATAACTGCGCCTTGCGGCCTCGACCTCCGCGCGCCCCGAGACCTCCGGCACCGCCACATCCCACCAATGGCCGCCGGCATCGGTCGAGCGCAGCGGGTCGGTGTCGATCACGACGACGCTCGTCCGATCGTGACGTCGCGCCTCGTCGAACGCCGCTTCCAGGTCAGTGATGCTCGCGACCTTGCGCGCGATCGCCCCCATCGCGGCAGCGTGCGCTACGAAGTCGATCTCGGGCAAGATCTCGTGACGGGCGTCGCGCAGGAGGTTGTTGAAGGAGGCGCCGCCGGTCGCGTTCTGGAGCCGGTTGATGCAGCCAAAGCCGCGATTGTCGAGCACGACGATGATGAGCTTGGCACCAAGCATCACCGACGTTGCGATCTCGGAATTCATCATCAAATAGGAACCGTCGCCGACCATCACGACGACTTCGCGCGCCGGATCGGCGAGCTTGACGCCCAGCCCGCCGGCGATCTCGTAGCCCATGCATGAATAGCCGTATTCCATGTGGTAGCCGCCGGGCCCGCCCGGCTGCCAGAGCTTGTGCAGCTCGCCGGGCAAGCCGCCGGCTGCGCAAAGCACGACATCGCTCGGCAGGCTGCGGCGTTGAACGGCGCCGATGACCTGAGCATCGCTCGGCAAGATTTCGTTGCCGGCCGCGGTGTAGCGCGCAGCCGTTTCCAGCCAGGCCGTGCGGCCGGTCCTTGCCTGCTCGGTCCAGATGGCAGGTGCCGCCCAGCCCTGAAGCGAGGCGCCGAGTTCCGCCAGAACGACCTTGGCATCGCCCACGAGCGGCTGCCCACGGTGCTTGCCTGCATCAAAGGTCTGCGTATTGAGGCCGACGATCCGGCAAGCGGGATCGGCGAAGAGCGAGCGTGAGCCTGTGGTGAAATCTTGCAGCCGGGTGCCTATCGCGAGCAGCAGATCAGCCTGCCGCGCCGCGTCGTTGGCCGCGCCAGTTCCGGTGACGCCGATCGCGCCGAGATTCAGCGGATGGTCGTGAGGCAGCGCGCTCTTGCCGGCTTGCGTTTCTGCCACCGGCATGCCGTGCGCCGTGCAAAAGACTGCGAGATCACCTTCCGCCTCGCTATAGAGGATGCCGCCGCCGGCGATGACAAGCGGGCGCTTGGCCGCCTTGAGCAGCGCGACGACCTGAGCCAACTGCGTTTCGTCAGCCCGCGCGCGGCGCGGCTGCCAGACGCGCTCGGCGAAGAACCAGTCGGGATATTCGAAGGCTTCCGTCTGCACATCCTGGCAGAGCGCGAGCGTCACGGGTCCGCATTCGGCTGCATCCGTCAGAACCTGCATGGCGCGCTCGAAGGCGGACATGATCTGCTCGGGCCGGGTGATGCGGTCGAAAAAGCGCGAGACAGGCCGGAAGCAGTCATTTGCGGAGACAGTACTGGACTGCACCCCTGGAATGAGACACGATAATTTCTGTGACAGTGCGGTTGCCATGATGCGTTATCGTGCCTTGTTTTGCGCGAACGCGGTTTCGAAC
>NZ_JADPKQ010000503.1:0-1455 GCF_023074015.1 Bradyrhizobium sp. 142 | reverse complement strand
AGAAGGGCGAACCGTGATTCCGTCTAGGTAAAGCGGCCATCGACGGAGATTTCGATGATGGGTCGGTGCAAGAGTGAGCAGGGTCATCTGTTCTATGCGTTCGACCTCGAGGCCGTAGTACCTGATGACCATCAGGTTCGGCGGATTGCGGCAGTTCTCGATCTCTCATGGGTGCGCGTTGAGCTTGCGCCACACTATTCCAATACTGGCCGGCCATCAGTCGATCCGGAACTGATGATCCGTATGCTTATCCTTGGTTATGTATTCGCGATCCGCTCGGAGCACTATGCAGCGAGGTTCAGCTCAACCTCGCCTATCGCTGGTTTTGCGGCCTCGGCATAGAGGACAAGATCCCGGATCACTCGGCATTTACGCGTGCGCGCAACGAGCGTTTTCGCAATCATGATGTTTTTCGTCACGTCTTCGAGCGAGTTGTCGCGTCGTGCATCAAAGCTGGCCTTGTCGGCGGCAATGGCTTCGCTGTGGATGCCAGTTTGATCGCCGCAGACGCCAACAAGTGCCGCTCGACGCCGGGCGATAAATGGAGCCACGATATCGACCCGACGGGGGCAAGGCGCGCTGTACAGGACTATCTCGTCAATCTCGACGATCCGGCATGGGGGCGTGCGACCGATGTCGTGCCGAAGTTTATCGCGCCCTCCGACCCTGCCGCGCAGTGGACTGGCGCTCTGCGCAACGCTGCATTCTTCGCTTACGCCGACAATTACCTTATCGACATCAAGTTCGGCATCATAATGGATGTCGAGGCGTCCCGGGCAATCCGTCAATCCGAGGTTGGCCCATCCCAGACGATGATCGAACGGACTGAGAAGACGTTCGGCATCAAGCCCGACTGGCTTGTCGCCGATACGGCCTACGGTTCGGCCCCCAATCTGCACTTCCTGGTCGATGAGAAGGGGATCGCGCCCCACATCCCGGTGATCGACAAGTCTCAGCGTGACGACGGCACGTTCAGCCGCGACGATTTCATCTATGACGAGGCGCACGATCACTATGTCTGCCCGAGTGGCAAGATTCTGCCGCGCTCAAGCGGAGCACGCGGACCACGGGGAGATCACGCTATCTCGTATTTCTCGCGCGTCGCCGATTGCCGCGCCTGCCCGCTCAAATCGAAATGCTGTCCAAAATCACCGAGCCGGAAGGTCACGCGCCACGAGCACGAGGCGGCGCGCGATGTCGCCCGCGCGATCGCCAAGACTGCTGCGTACGAGCAGACCCGGCGGGATCGCAAGAAGGTTGAGATGCTGTTTGCCCACCTTAAGCGCTTTCTGCGGCTCAGCCGCCTGAGACTGCGTGGTCCGGCCGGTGCGCAATTCGAGTTTACGCTTGCTGCAATCGCTCAAAACCTTCGTCGTCTCGCCAAGCTGGCGCTACACCCGCCCGACATGGCCGGGCCATGCGTCGCGTAAGTGGCGTCCGTTGCGTTGGTTGCGT
>NZ_JADPKQ010000012.1:0-1463 GCF_023074015.1 Bradyrhizobium sp. 142 | reverse complement strand
CATCAGCCAGGCGGCGCGCGGCGTGACCCCAGTGTTCGGCGGCTGGGCAGGCCGAGGCCATGGCGATCTTGATGCGGCGCACGGAGATGCGCACCAGCGCCCCGATCTTGAGGAACTTGAGGCGGATGGTGCCGCAGGTGGCGTTGGCAAATACGGTGTCGGAGAGAGCGATGCGCCGCATCGCACAGATCAGCACATAGGCCATCGCGGCGAACCACAGCCGCAGCTGGTTGGCCCGCATGGTCTGGGCCGAAGTGCGGTCGGCGTAGAGATCGAGCTGGCATTCCTTGATCCGGTTCTCCATGTCGCCGCGGGCGCAGTAAATGTCCTCATAGAGCTGACGTGCGCCCGCCTCGGCTCGCTTGAGCGAGGTGACGACGAAGCGCGGATTGGCCTCGCCTTGCGTCCACTCCGCCTTGGCGACGACGCGGCGCTCCCGGCTCCAGCTA
This sequence comes from Bradyrhizobium sp. 142, assembly GCF_023074015.1. Classification (NCBI taxonomy): domain Bacteria; kingdom Pseudomonadati; phylum Pseudomonadota; class Alphaproteobacteria; order Hyphomicrobiales; family Nitrobacteraceae; genus Bradyrhizobium; species Bradyrhizobium sp. 142. The sequence goes on along the minus strand of NZ_JADPKQ010000012.1, from coordinate 1,014 downwards.
TCGAGCGTACGCCACGTGAAGTCCTTGAAGCGGCGCGCCGGGCGGCCGGTCTGCTCGGCCGCGGCTTTCGCCGCGGCAAGCTCCTCCTCGATCATGGCGACCAGGCGGGCGTTACGGGCGAGCCCGAACAGGTAGTCCACGCGGTTCTGCTCGCACCACGCCATCAGCGCCTCGCGCGCAAAGCCACTGTCGGCTCGCAGCAGGATGCGCACAAACGGCCAGCGGGCGCGGATTTGCCGGACGATCCGCGCAACCTCCTCGACGCTGCCCGCACTGGCGTCGATGTCGGAGCGGCGCAGCTTGGCCGCCAACAGGTGCCGGCCGCAGAACACGTACAGCGGCAGATAGCAGTAGCAGTCGTAATAGCCGTGGAAGAAGCGACCCTCCTGATGCCCGTGCAGCGGATCGTCGGTGGCGTCCAGATCGAGGATGATCTGCTCCGGCGGCCGCTCGTGCGCCTCCAGGAACAGCGTCACCGGCAACGCCTCGATCGTCGCCGCGTCGTACGCGATCCTGTGATAGCGCGAAGGTTCGTTTTGGCTCAGCTCCAGCCGGTTCAGCGTCGACTTGCCGGCCACCGGCGCGCAGTCCCCGCGCCGAGCTTGAAGCTTGCTCGCCAGCACCGCCATCAGCGGATCGTGCCGCAGTTCGTCGTGGTCGTTGAGATCTTCATAGCCGAGCGCGATGCCAAACACCCGCTGCCCGATCAGCGTCCCGACCGCATGCTCGATCAGGTCCTGCCGGCGATGATCGCGAAAGCAATCCGCAAAGCGCCCCACCAGATCGATTGCCCGATCCGTCGCACCCAGAAGCAGCGCTCCGGCATCCGACGTCACCAGCCCGCCATCAAAGGCCGCTTCCACAGCCCGGCCTTCCACCACTCCAAAATCAAATCGTTCTGCGCTACACTCTGTCGGCATCGGGGCGCTCCCTGGATCAGAGAAAAGTCGTTGCGGCACAACAACTTTCGCTGATTCGCGCCCCGGTGCGCTTCAACACTGTGAGAAATGCGAG
>NZ_JADPKQ010000202.1:0-1480 GCF_023074015.1 Bradyrhizobium sp. 142 | reverse complement strand
GCACGTGATAGCTCCAGTTGCGAACATGCTTGAGGATCAACAACCGCAACACCACCTCGGCCGGCGCGCCCAGCCGACCACGACTGCGGCTCTTGTGCGGCTCTTGGGATGTCGTCTCGCCAGCGCCTCGTACACTGCACCGACGATCTGTTCATCCGCCAGAACCCGGTCAGCATGGGTCATCCAACCTTCGCGAAGATCGCTCACTTCCCCGGCGATCAAGCCGTCGCCGAAGCTCAGTTGCGCTCTGCGCATCTCAATCACGTTTCTTCCTCCCCCGCGGCACCGCCGCATCAGGGCGCAACAGGTCGTGATTGAACGCGCAGATCGCCTCGATCGCGTCTTTCAGCTTCTGGTAATTCTCCAGCCAGCGGCGCACCTCGGCAACGCGCTCACGCCGCACACTGAACTGGCGCACGCGTCCACCCGCATAGCTCACCGTCAGGACATGCACCTGGTGCCCTTCGCCGCGCGCGCATTTCGGGCAGCCGCTCTTGTGACGAACGGTGCGCTCCAGCAACGAACCGCGCAGCAGTTCGCCGGTGACCGGCAGCTTGCCGACAAGCTTCTCACGCGTTTGAAGGGCTCGCTTACGAATCATAAGAATGAATCAATCCGCTTCAAGTCAACGCCAATCCGTTCGACCTTGCAGTTTTCGCCACACCAAGCGATTCTGGCTGCCTCACAAGGCCGCCGAATTTCGCGCCGGAAAGTAGCTAGCCCGCCTCACGCAGACGAGCTCTTCAAGAACACGAACTCCGTGTCGTCATAAGCTCGCCGCTCCAACTCCTCGAAGCCTTCGGGAGCTGCGAATTGCGCGGCCTTGGCCTCTTCCACCACCAGCAACGCGCCCGGCACGAGCCAGCCGCCGTCGCGTAAGCTCGCGAGCGCCTTCTCCGCAAAACCTCTGCCATAGGGCGGATCGAGGAAGGCCAGCGAGAACGGTTCGACCGGATGTGCAGGTCCGAGATCGGTCGCGTCGCGGCGATAGACCTTGGTGACGCCGCCCAGGCCGAGCGCCTCGACATTGTTGCGGAGCAGCGCCCGCGCCTCGGCGCCATTGTCGACGAACAGCGTGAATTTCGCGCCGCGCGACGCCGCTTCAATTCCGAGCGCGCCGGTGCCGGCGAAGAGGTCGAGCACGCGCGCATCCTGAATCGGATTATCGTAGGCGTGGATGAGGATGTTGAACACGGACTCGCGCAGGCGGTCCGCCGTGGGGCGGATGTCGCGCGAGGACGGCGAGGCAAGATTGCGCCCCTTCAAGCGGCCGCCGACGACGCGCATTATTGGACGGACCCCGTCGCCACGCAGGCGGTAAGCTCCCCTTCCCCTTGCGGGGAGCGTAGTCGCGTATGGCGTGCACGATGCGGCGACATCGGCAGTGGGCTCCCTCTCCCGCTTGCGGGGGAGGGCTGGGGTGGGGGTGTATCCGCGTCGGGAGTGTTGAGGATTGCGGAGGATATCCCTGCGTGGCGAG
>NZ_JADPKQ010000211.1:0-1502 GCF_023074015.1 Bradyrhizobium sp. 142 | reverse complement strand
CGGATCTTCCTCAGCGGGTGGTTCGCAGGCACCCGCGCCTCCGGCGAAATGTACGAAAACAACCCGCCCTGATCCGCAAAAGCGCCTCGCATGCGAGCCTAGATCTTTTTACCCAGTTTGATTGACCACGCGCGGGCCGCAGAGGACCCCTGCTGCGGCCCTTTTATGCGTGCTCGCCAGCGGCCTCTTGGTGAACGAAACCGTTTGCTGCCTCACGCGAAGCACTCCCGAAATCGTCCGCGTCTGGCATCCTCTGATTAACGACGGGATTCAAGATGATCGCGCTTAAAGGCATTGCAATTTTGCTTGGTGCCGGCATTCTCTTGTCGATGCACTCGGGTGACCTCAGCGCCGACGTAGCTCTCGCCGTCGTCGCTTGTCTTGCATAAAGCGAAAGCCCTCAACAGTGGGCGGGCGGCAGATTTGGCGCGAGGATTGATCCAGATGAAAAACCCCGGCGCATGGGGGTGCATCGGGGTGCTCTTAAGATGAATTGGTCAAACGCAGACACGCCTTCATAGTAGCGTTCGAGCTGGGCGCCTTTAGCACGAGTCCGTGGACCAACCTTTCTATACCCAGGACGCGCAGTAGCTCTCGTGCGTTCCGAGCCCCAGCCGTGACGATCTGCCAGCCGCGGAGACCGCGGCATTGATGGCGGATGGACTCTCCACCAATGATCACCATTCGCAGCATCGGCCCCGACGACTACACCGTGCACGAGTTCGGCCAGCGGATCGGCCGCATCCGGCTAGCGCGCGCGCTGGACAGCTCAACCGCTTCATCATTCAATGAGTTTCAACCCTTGATCGGTACTTCTGTCGCCGGAAACTCATTCCGGACTCCGGCATCCGCTCTCGGCCTCGGATGCACCCGGGCGTCGACCGGGACTTCGGTGATGGCGTCGCGGAGGCTGTTGCGATCGAGGATGCGGAGCAGCCGGTCGATCGTGGTCGCCGCGTCGCGCTCGTGCGTCAGGTAGTCGGCCAGCGCGATCATGGCGAGGTCATAAGCCTGCTCGATCTGCTCGGCGGGGTTCAGGCGCGCCATGCTCAAGCAGCTCCGCGTAATGGAAGCGCCAGTTGGACGGCAAAGGGCCGGGTAGCATTCGCCTCGATGAAGGCCCGCAAGGCTGGCGTGATCTCGGCGTTGCCGGCGGCGCGTTCACCAAGCTCATCTGCGACTTCGCCGGTCGCGTCGCGGGACAACCGCTCAATGGCGTTGAAGGCGACGATCCGGACCGGATAGGCGTACTGGCCGGAGAGGAGGTCGCGGAGCACGGTCTCGCGATCGGTGTCCTGCTCATCGGTCTCGCGCCAGGAGCAGCCTGCTCGGGCGCCGAAGTCCTCCAGGACGAGGTAGACGTCGCGATCGAGACGATCCAGCGGCACGATCGAGGGTGACTGACGCATACGCAACTCCTACTCAGGAGGTGCAATCACGCTGCTGTCGGATCGTTCCGGCCGGAATTGCGCGCGGCAATGGGTGTGGCCTACTGCCGGCCC
>NZ_JADPKQ010000539.1:0-1505 GCF_023074015.1 Bradyrhizobium sp. 142 | reverse complement strand
CGTTGTTCGCGGTCACCGCTTTCCTCTGCGTGATTGCCGCGGCCAAGGCGCTCGATGCGCCGTTCGCCTTCCACGCTGCGCTCAGTGCGGCGGCGAGCCTGGCTGCGGTGTTCTGCATCGTCAACCGCTACTACGACCGCCCGGCGGCGCTTCCGCCTGCGGAAATCAACGGCCGCCCCAACTACAATATGGGGCCGATCAAGTTCTCCTCCTTCTTGGCGATGTTCTGGGGCATCGCCGGCTTCCTCGTCGGCCTCCTCATCGCCTCGCAACTGGCGTGGCCCGCACTGAATTTCGATCTGCCCTGGACCACCTTCGGCCGTCTGCGTCCGCTGCACACTTCCGCGGTGATCTTCGCCTTCGGCGGCAACGTCCTGCTCGCGACCTCCTTCTACGTCGTACAGAAGAGCTGCCGCGTGCGCCTGGCCGGCGATCTCGCGCCCTGGTTCGTCGTGGTCGGCTACAACTTCTTCATTTTGGTCGCCGGCACCGGCTATCTGCTCGGCGTCACCCAGTCGAAGGAATATGTCGAGCCGGAATGGTACGCCGATCTCTGGCTGACCATCGTCTGGGTCACTTATCTGCTCGTCTTTCTCGCCACCATCATCAAGCGCAAGGAACCGCACATCTTCGTCGCGAACTGGTTCTATCTTGCCTTCATCGTGACGATTGCCGTCCTGCATCTCGGCAACAATCCGGCGCTTCCGGTCTCGGTGTTCGGCTCGAAGTCCTATATCGCCTGGGGCGGCATCCAGGATGCGATGTTCCAGTGGTGGTACGGCCATAACGCGGTCGGCTTCTTCCTGACCGCCGGCTTCCTCGCCATCATGTACTACTTCATCCCGAAGCGCGCCGAGCGGCCGATCTATTCCTACCGTCTGTCGATCATCCATTTCTGGGCGCTGATCTTCCTCTACATCTGGGCCGGTCCGCATCACCTGCACTACACGGCTCTGCCGGACTGGACGCAGACGCTCGGCATGACCTTCTCGATCATGCTGTGGATGCCCTCCTGGGGCGGCATGATCAACGGCCTGATGACGCTGTCGGGCGCATGGGACAAGCTGCGCACCGATCCCGTGCTGCGCATGCTCGTGGTCTCCGTCGCCTTCTACGGCATGTCGACCTTCGAAGGTCCGATGATGTCGATCAAGGTGGTCAACTCGCTCAGCCACTACACCGACTGGACCATCGGCCACGTGCACTCCGGCGCGCTCGGCTGGGTCGGCTTCGTCTCCTTCGGCGCGCTCTACTGCCTGGTGCCGTGGGCTTGGAATCGCAAGCAACTGTACAGCCTGAAGCTCGTCAACTGGCACTTCTGGATCGCTACGCTCGGCATCGTCCTCTACATCTCGGCGATGTGGGTGTCCGGCATCCTCCAGGGCCTGATGTGGCGCGCCTACACTTCGCTCGGCTTCCTCGAATATTCCTTCATCGAGACCGTCGAGGCGATGCATCCCTTCTACATCATCCGTGCGGCCGGCGGGGCGTTGTTCCTGATCGGC
>NZ_JADPKQ010000084.1:0-1519 GCF_023074015.1 Bradyrhizobium sp. 142 | reverse complement strand
GCGGCACATGCGTGCGCCGTATGGGACTTGGACCAAGGAGGCCCTCGCCGCGTCGGCGAAGGCCGAACTGGCAGCCCTGCACTGGTCAGTCGACCCGCAAGACTGGTCTCGTCCTGGCGGCGAGGCGATTGTTGCCGCGGTGCTGGCCTCGGTCCGGCCGGGGGCAATCGTGCTCCTGCACGACGGGTGCCCTCCCGACGAGTTGGAACGCTGCCCTCACTCTGGTCGGCGCGACCAGAGTGTGACGGCGCTCGCCCAGCTCATTCCAGCACTGCGTGACCGTGGATTTGCAATCCGGTCGCTTCCTCAAACTCACTGAATAGATCAATTCCCATGAGCCTGCTTGCCACCATCAGCACCGTTGCTGTTGCCTCCTACGCGTTGCTCTCCAGCGTCCATAAGAGCGCGCAGGCGCTTTATGCGCGGCGAACCGACGCCTCACTGCCGCCGTACGACCCGGTCGATACCGGTGCTCTGCCCAGCGTGGATGTCATCGTGCCCTGCTTCAACGAGGATCCGCGCACGCTGGCGGCCTGTCTGAAGTCTCTCGCAAGCCAGGACTACCCAGGACGATTGCAGGTCTATGTGGTCGATGACGGCTCTGCAAATGTCGCTGCAGTGGCCCCGGTCCATGGGAGCTACGCATATGACCCGAGGTTCAACGTCATTCTGCTGCCAAGCAACGTTGGAAAGCGTAAGGCGCAGATCGCAGCGATACGCCGGTCGTTCGGCGATCTCGTGCTCAATGTCGATTCCGACACGGAAATCGCCAGCGACGTGGTCAGCAAACTCGTACGCAAGATGCAGGATCCTGCCGTCGGCGCGGCCATGGGGCAATTGACGGCCAGCAACCGGAACGACAGCTGGCTGACCCGATTGATCGACATGGAGTACTGGTTGGCTTGCAACGAGGAGCGCGCGGCGCAGACACGCTTTGGTGCCGTCATGTGCTGCTGCGGGCCGTGTGCCATGTACCGCCGCTCCGCGCTGCTGTTGCTGCTGGACCAGTACGAGACGCAGTTCTTCCGGGGAAAGCCGAGCGACTTCGGTGAGGACCGTCATCTGACGATCCTCATGCTCAAGGCAGGGTTTCGAACCGAGTACGTTCCGGACGCCATCGCCGCCACGGTGGTCCCGGACAGGCTCTTGCCGTATCTGCGGCAACAGCTCCGCTGGGCGCGGAGCACTTACCGCGACACGCTGCTGGGTTTGCACCTGTTGCCCGGCCTGGACCGGTACCTTACGCTCGACGTGCTCGGACAGAACCTCGGGCCGCTGCTGCTCGCCATCTCATCGATTGCCGCGCTCGCTCAGCTCGCGCTGACCGGTACCGTGCCCTGGTGGACCGGTTTGACCATCGTCGCGATGACCATGATTCGATGCAGCGTGGCGGCCCTTCGTGCCGGCGAGCTTCGATTTATCGGCTTCTCGCTCCACACCCCGATCAACATCTTCCTCCTGCTCCCGATGAAAGCCTATGCGCTCTGTACCTTGAGCAACAGCGACTGGCTCTCGCGCA
>NZ_JADPKQ010000407.1:0-1520 GCF_023074015.1 Bradyrhizobium sp. 142 | reverse complement strand
CCTGAGAGCTTGTGACCCATTCGATTTCTGCGGGTTTTGTCGGTGAGATTGCCACTGCGGTCGCGGCAATGGGAGGCTTTGGGTTTGAGTTTGTGGTGAAGTCTCAGTTTATGCGCTGCGGAGGCGGTGGCCTTGCATGATGTTGTTGGTGAGGGCGTACCAGAGCACGATGGCGCGGACCTTTTCGATGCCGCGCACGGTCAGTTGTCGCAGGTCCCAGTTGCGCCAGCGGGCGTGGATGCACTCGCATATCGAACGAGGCTTGTAACGGGCCTTGCCCTCCTCACTCTTCATCCGTGCGCGCCAGGCCAATACCCCCGGACCGTCGCCGGGTCGCGGCAGGTAGGGGTCGGTACCGTGCTTGGATTGAGTGGGTGGACAAAAGACCTCGACACCCTCGGCATGCGCCCATTCGATGTCTTTGGCGCTGCCAAAGCCGCCATCGACGAGATGGTCTTTGGGCAAACCGCCAGGGCGCGTGCGCTGTCGTTCCAGCATGGGACGCATCAGGCCGCGGTCGGAACCGGTATTGTAGATCTTGATGTCGGCGACGATCTGTTGGCCGACCGGGCTCATCACCTGCACGTTGTAGGCTGGCCGGAAGCCGCCGTCGGCCATCTTCATGACCCGCGCATCAGCATCCGTCGTGGACGCGCGTGGCTCCTTCGGCTTCTTGCCGTTATCGCGCTTCTCTTCGCGTTTCTTGCGCTGCTGCTTGATCTCGGCCAGCGCCGTCTGCGCCGCTTTCACGCGCTCGCTGCGCTCCCGCGCGGCTCGCTCCCTGGATGCCCGGGCACGTTGATTGCTCGCATCCGAGCGGGCGTCAACCTCACGCTTGAGGTCCTCCACCACCGCCTCAGCCAAGGCCAGATGCTTGTCCAGTGTCGCCTCGCGCCGGAACGAGGCCGCTCCCGCGCTGGCCCGCACCCGTACCCCGTCCTGCGCCAGCGTCTCCAGATTGACGAGGCCAGCCAGCGCCAGCGCCGCCAGATGCTCGCTGAGCAGCCGGTCGAGCAGATCGGCGCAACCGACCCGGAAATCCGCCAGCATGTGATAGTTCACCGACACCCCGCCGCACAGCCAACGATAGGCATCGTGGCTCTCGCACAGCCGCGCCAAGGCGCGTGCGCTGCCCACACCTTCGCTGGTGGCATAGAGCCACAGCGCCAGCAAAAGCCGCGGCGATGTTGCGGGGTGACCGGGGCGGTCGCCCCTGGCCTTGATCCGGTTCTCCAGTTCACTCAGATCGAGCTCTTCGACATAAGACCAGATCAGGCGCGCCGTATGATCTTCCCCGATCAGGCTCTCGATATCCACCGCCCGCAACGCGATCTGCTCGCGTTGCGGCTCACGCAGCCGCGGGACACCGAGCGGCGCCGCTCCGGATTGCGGCTTTGCCTGCTCCGGCAGCTCTCTAAACAACTCATCGGCAGCCAACGTCACCTCCCGCGAATCCATCATCGCCAGAGAATCACATCCATCGGCCACAGGTTAGATTTGCTTGCTCCACAGTCAAAAAA
>NZ_JADPKQ010000312.1:0-1527 GCF_023074015.1 Bradyrhizobium sp. 142 | reverse complement strand
CTAGTTCTACTGCGTCACAAATTTCGGCGCGGTCGCATTTTGCTTTGGCCGCAACACGGGCATCGCGGCAGGGTTCTGGCGATCGCGTTGGCCAAACGGATGCGCATGGTTGCGATTGAGTTCGGGATGTGACGCTCAGGCCGCAACGGCAGTACCTCTGGATCGGTAACCTGCGGGAAAGGCAAGTTGCGGGAAGATCGCGGCGGCACGCGTTCCTGAGGGGGGAATCGTCTCCCTTTCGGAGATCAGGAATCCGTAAGCCGCGATGCAGAGCGTTGCGTGATGGTGGAAGCCACGCCATCCCCGACCTTCAAAATGCCCGAGGCCGACTTCTTGCTTGAGCTCCTGATAGTCGCGCTCAATGCGCCAACGCAGCTTGGCGAAGTAGACCAGACGATGAAAGGCGATGTCCGCGGGAAGCGTCGACAGAAAGTATTTGGTCGGCTCGGTCTCGTCCTTGGGCCACTCGATCAAGAGCCATTCTTCCGGGCGCGGCTCGTGGCGCCGTTCGTCACGCTGCGCGACACGCACCCGCACCCGCGCAAAGCGCGAGGACATGATTTCCGCCGAACCTTCTCGCCATTCGATGGTGCGCCAGGCGCGCTTGGGCAGGCCGAGCGCGAGCTCTTTAACCGAGGCTGGCCAGTGCTTGTCGTCGCGCCGCAGGCGCTTTGGTGGGCGTCCACGGCCGGACCAAGTCTTCGGCGGCAGCGGTCCCGTCCCGTCTGCCCACACCGTCGTGTTCGACAGAATGCCCGCGACGTAAGCCAGCCCCAGCGCCGTGATATCGGCGCGCAGATTGCTGTTATTGCCGTAACCAGCATCGAGCAGCCCCACGCCACGCGGCAAACCGGCCGCGCAGGCCCAGCGCAGTTGCTCTAGCGCGATCTCATGCTTGGTCTTGAAGCCAATATCTTCAGGAACCCCCACCTTGCGCAGACGATCGCTATCCTCCGCCCATTCCTGCGGCAGATACAGACGGTACGCCACCGGCAGGCTCGCATGTTCGTTGGCAATCGACAGCGACACCGCGACCTGGCAGTTGTCCTCTTTGCCGAGCTGACCGCAATATTGCCGCGCAACACCGACCGAATGCCGACCCTTCTTCGGCAGTCCGGTATCGTCGATAATCCACGCCTCGATCGGGCCGTGACGCTCGATCTCAGGCAAAACCTTCTCGCGCACCTTGGCCAAGACGCGTTCGTCGGACCAGCGTCCCTCGCCGACAAAATGCAGAAGCGATTGATGCTGGGCGGCCACCCGCGCCGGTGCCGTCACCGCTGCGATCGGTTCGACGCTCTTGCGCTCACCTCGCAGCATCAGCCCGGTGCAATAATCGCGAAGCGGCTGCTCCCGGTCTTTGTGCCCAATCACGCTCGCAAGCCCCTCGACATAGGCGGCAAATCGCGATTCACTGCTCTTAAGCCTTCGGCGATCCATCCTCAGCACCTACCGCTGGTGTGAATCTCGCCCAATACCTGATTCCTGTATCCTTGGTACTGCGACTTTCTGACTCAGTAGAACTAG
>NZ_JADPKQ010000011.1:0-60575 GCF_023074015.1 Bradyrhizobium sp. 142 | reverse complement strand
ACCGAGGTCTACACGCGCGGCGATCCGACCGAGAAGCTCGATGCGATGGAGGCGATCGTGCCGCCCCACCTGCGGCGCGGCGTCTTCCAGCCCACCGACCAGCTGATCGAACTCCTCAGGCGTACCTCGTAATGGAGAGCGGGGTTGGCGGTGATTGGTGCAGGAGCGCGATCAAATTGCCGCCAGCTCCCCATTACCGGCTTTGCCCATAAGACAGCTGTTGTAAGCGATGACCGTGTGCGGGCAATCTTCGCAGCGCGCCACATGGCCGCCGAGCGCCGCCGTGCGGCAGCGCTCGATGGCCGACATCACCTTCATCTGGTCGAGGCTGACGTGATCGACATTGGCACGACGCCACGCCGCTCCGTGGTCGCGGAAGATATCCGCGACCTCCAGCACCGGGCGAGACATGACCGCTGGCCGCTACGTCGGCGGCTGGTCTTTCCTGTTCTTCTTGGGCTTCTTGCAAGGCTGCGACAGCAGGTCGAGCGGGCTCTTGATGCCAGCGATCATGCCGGTGGCGACGCGGGCGTATCGCGCCGTCGTGTCCAATTTGTCGTGCCCCAGCAGCGCCTGGATGACGCGAATATCGGTGCCACGTTCAAGGAGATGGGTGGCAAAGGAGTGTCGAAGCGCATGGAGCGTTACGCCCTTGCGGATTCCGGCCGCATCGGCCGCCTCATGGAACAGGCGGTTGAGTTGGCGGGTTGTCACCGGCTTACCGGGCTTGCGGCCGGGAAACAGCCAGCGTTCCGCCACGGGCGTTGTGGAATCGTAACTCGGCGGGCGCGTCTTCCACCATTGGCGCAGCAGGTCGAGCGTGTCGGGCGACAGCATGGCATTGCGGTCCTTGCGGCTCTTGGACTGCTCGACCCGAATGATCTTCTGCGCGCTATCGATGTGCTTGACCTTCAGCCTGACCACCTCGCCGGCGCGCAGGCCGCAGCCATAGCCGAGACTGAGCAGCACGCGCACCTTGAGGCTACTCGCGACCGCGAGCAGGCGCCGGGTCTCGTCCTGGCTCATCACCAGCGGAATCTTCTGCGGCTCACGGAGGTGATAAATCTCGGCCGCAAGATCCAGTCGCCGCAACGTCACGCGAAACAAGAACCGCAACCCGGTCATGATGCGGTTGCGATTGCAGATGCTCGCGCCCGTCTCGGAAAGATGCAGTTGAAACCGGCGGATATCCTCCGCCGTGGCCGTGTCCGGGGACTGCTTGAGAAACCTAGCAAACCGCTTGCAGCTGTGAATATGACCCCTCTGCGTCCCCGCGCAGAGCTTGCGTGCATTCATGTCCTCGATCATGCGCTGGCGCAACGGGCTGACCGTAACCGTACTCATGGGCAACTCCTGTCTTGGATGAGGTTGACGACACCCTCGATCTTCAAGACAGGCCGACCGGCCGGCTACCGATGATCTCTCATAGGTTACCGCACCCTCGGCTAAGCCCCCCGCTTCAGCGGGCTATCGCGCAGCGATTTAGTGCTCTGGCCCATCAGCGAAGTGGTGGCGCACCTCATTGAGGTCCGCTCAGTGAGGCATGCGGACTAGATTTGCTCAGGTTGAGTTCTTCGCATTTTGACCCATCTGTATGGTCCGGCCGTGCGTTGCAAGAGGTTTCGTCGACCTGGTTGATGCGGTCTTGCATTACTGTATCCGGCCTCTGATTGGAGCGTCTGCTCCGGGCCATCATGGATATCAGCGCGCATGCGACCTGATTCTCGGATAAGCCTCGAACGGGCTAGTTGGGTCACCAGTGTTCGCACGCGCCGGGAAGGCCGATCACTCCATCGTCGTCTCATCCTCTCGCAGACCCTCGGCGGGTAACTCCCGCGAAGCTAGGTCATCGATAATCTCCTTGCTTCATGCTGTTCCTTTGTTCGTGCCTGGCGGCCGTTCCTTCGCCCCGACCCGCGGGTGCGAAGGCGCGCCGCGCGCAAGAGGCGGTCGAGGCTGGCCGTCGCGATGACGTTGCGGCTTGCGCCAGTGTTTCCAGGCCATGCCTTGACGGCCCAGCACGGCGCGAGGATCAAGCAGATCGGGACGCTGTTGCATTGGTCTTGACGTACTCGAAGGCGCGGCCCTTGTGGAGGACCGCCCAGGCGATGCGGGCGAGCTTGTTGGCGAGCGCGATCGCCAGCACATTGTGGTGTAGGCGCTTCTTGGCGGCCTCGATCCAGGATTTGAGGCCATAGCGTTCCCACTGCTCTGGCCCGAGCTTGACCAATACGACCCAGGCGGCCTGAACAAACAGCTTGCGCAGATAGCGATTGCCGCGCCTCGATATGCTGCCGAGGATCGTGCGATCGCCGGTCGACATCTGTTTGGGCACCAGTCCGAGCCAAGCCCCGAAGTCGCGGCCCTTCGAAAACGCATCGCCGGTGCCGATCGCAGCCACGATCGCGCTCGAGATGATCGGGCCGACGCCGGGCACCGTCATCAGTCGCTCGCAACCTTTGTCATGATGGGCTGGCGCATCGATCTCGCCGGAGAGACCTTCGATGCGCTCATCCAGCCGGCGCCAGTCTCCGGCTAGGTCTTCAATGACGCGCAACATGCGCGGCGAGAGGACGTCGGTGCGCGTCCCCAATATGCCTGGCAACTCGGCCCGCAGTAAATGCAATCCTTGCCGCACCGCGATGTCGCGCTCCAAAAGGAAGGCGCGGACTGGTTGATAATGCCGGTACGCTGACTGACCAATCGCTCGCGCACCCGATGCAGGGCCTGGAGATCAAGCTGGTCCGCCGTCTTGGTCGCGACGAACTTCATGGTCGGGCGTTGCACCGCCTCGGCAATCGCTTCGGCATCGCGATAGTCGTTCTTTTCACCTTTGGAATACGGCCGCACGTATTTCGCCGGCATCAGCCGGGCGTCGTGGCCGAGCGCCTGAAGTTTGCGGCTGAGATGATGCGCCCCGGTGCAGGCCTCCAAGCCGATCAGGCACGGCGGCAGGTTGGCAAGCCGCGCTTCCACTTGGCCACGCGACCACTTTTGGCGCAGCACCAGGGCTCCACGCCGATCTTGGCCAACGATGTGGAACGAATTCTTGCCGATATCGATGCCGATCACGGCGACTTTGCTGTCGAGGTTCTGGGACATGACGTGCTCCTTTGTCTTCGGTGCCCCCTTTGCCAGTTTGGCTCGCTGACAGGGCTGGAGCACGGCCGGACCATCCCATTCTCCCAAAAGACTCTTCCCGACAGTCGGGTGGGTGCGGGTGCCACCTGAGCTTTGCTGATCCAACCGCAGGCCGAGAAAGGCGTGTGCCCGCTGCCTGTAACCCGTGCGGCCGCAAGGGCGACCACAGTTGCTAACTGTGCCGCGCTCTAAGGCGAGAGAATTGGAGGCAAAACAGCGAAGATCAGCATGGCAATAGCGAGGATCGCCACAACGTAACCGAGATCGGTGTTAAGCCGAGCAAGCGGGTCGTAGGGAGGTTCGGTCATATCCGAAGCGATGCGATTATCAGGCCCGCTCAGAGCGCTGGGCATAAGCAAAGTTCTTTCGGATCGCCTTGAGGCCGCTCTCCGTGTGAAAAAGATGTACAACAAATAGGCGTCGATCAAAAATGTGAGGACCAAGACGACATAGGCCCAGGGGCTTTCCATCAAATTCAGCTCGATCAATACCCGGGAGAAGCCGAAACCCACGACCCACGCATCAAAGCTCATGCTTATCCGACGAAACGTCTCGGCATCCAGATGGCGAATGACATAGGCGCCGACCGGTACCCCAACCGCAACGCAGGGAACAAACACCCATAAGATGTTCGCGCTTTCAGCTGTAAACAGACCAAGCTGGTAATAGACGATGGCCGTCACACTCGATTCGGCCACGCGAACCAATGCGAGACCGGCGCGAAACTCGGTTTTGATCAGACCTTGGTTGTTGAACAGGATCGCCAACGGCGGCCCCGAGATGGTGGTGACCGAATACAGGATGCCGAGCGTGGCTCCAAAGGGAAGACCGACCAGCCAGGTCGAGCGAATTGGCCTTCGCCACCCGGCGGCTTGGACCAGGATGAGGGGCAGAATAAGTGTGTAGGTCCCCAATTTGATCCAGCCTGGCTCAACCGTGGTGAGAAGCCACGCTCCGATTCCGATGCCGGGCAGGAGCCCGGTGACGATTGGAAACACCCTTTTCCATACAGCGGCAACGCCGTTCAGATTGATGAACAGAACGTAGAAGTTGGTGACCACCTCGACCAGGACGACAGCGGGATTCAGGATGCGATTTGCAAAGAAAACGAGAGCCACCGGCACGGTGAGCGAGGAAAATCCGTAGCCCAGGGCGCCATTTACGAAGGCTGCAAGAAGAGCGACGCCGGCGAGAACGATCACCGCAGTATCAAGAGGAGGCATCGTTGGCTCCCCCATACGGGCAATGGTGGCTCACGGGGCGACCGACCTTTATCCTACCACTCCTGACAGTCTGTTTACAGCTTGGAACCCGGCCTGGGCCCATCAGTATTTTAGAAACGATTCGTACGCTAGATCACCGCACAGAAATGCCTCGCTTCGTTTCAACTGGTTCGGAGCTCTTGCGCGCTTTCCTTCAACCTAGCCGAGCGCCGTCTCCCAGTCGGGCTGACCCCTACTTCCGTTATTGGCCCCAAAGCGGAAGTGCTTCCTATGAGGGCGCCGGAACAGACGCAGGCCACCAAGCAGCGGTATGTCATGTCATATCGACGCTACCTTCATGATATCCAATGTTCCGCGAAAGATCATCTCGACTGCAACGTAGAGAATGACGGCCAGGCCGACGTAAGCAATCCATCGATGATTTTGCAGAAGGCGCGCAATAAGAGAAGCGGCCACGCCCATCATCGCAATGGAAAGCCCCAACCCGAAAATCATGACCACTGGATGCTCGCGTGCCGCCCCTGCGACGGCCAGGACATTATCGAGCGACATGGACACGTCGGCCACGATAATCTGCCAACTCGCTTGGACGAGTGTTTTGCGGGGCTTGCTTCCTGCGCTTGCTCCAGCCTCCTTCGCACCTGCGGGCCCCGTGGAGGAGACGCGCAACTCTCGCCACATCTTCCAACATACCCACAACAACAGGATTCCGCCAGCGAGCAAGAGGCCGACGATCTGGAGGATTTGCGTGGCTAACCCGGCGAACAGCATGCGCAGCATCGTCGCGACGACGATGCCGATCAAAATCGCCTTGGCTCGTTGCGCCTGAGGAAGTCCCGCGGCGGCAAGACCGATGACGATGGCGTTATCGCCAGCGAGCACGAGGTCGATCAGAACGACCTGCGAAAGCACGTTCAGGACATCTGTGATAAGAAATTCAATCACGGGTCAGCGGCTCGAAAAAAAGCGCCACTTGATCCGGTTCGCTGAAAATCGCCGCGGCGCACCCCATCATGGTGAATGCACCGGCAATATCCCATAGCGTCACATTTTCTAGCGTTACATTTTCCGAATCTGCTCGGGCTAAAAGCGCGGCGATCATTGCGTCCGAGAAAAGCAGAATGCTGAGCGCAGGCAGGACGAGTTCGGGCTCCAGCAAGCGGATCATCAAAAATGCCGGAGCCGCGATCAGCATGCTCAATAGCGCGAGCATGCTGAATGAATCCCGCCAGGGACCATTCCTGTTTGTCCAGCTTGCATGAGGAGCAATCATTTTGTCCTCCTGCAGAGGGGCGTCCTAACCGAGTCGGCGCCGCTAATTGACCGGACCACTTCTGGTCTGGATGGCCGGTTTGCCGACGCCTCCCTCGATCAATGTTTTGTCGGACGCCGACCTTCCACTAGCGAAATAACGCCAGCAGCCACCACGGCAATAACGACGACAGTGGCGAGCGCCTCGACCGTGGCCAAGGTCTCGTACCATTTGTTCCAAAGCTCAAGCATGCGCCGGCCTCTGTCGAGAGCCCACCCGCGATCGATAAAATCCACTCTCTGAAGGACGTGCCTTTGCGACCAAAAACACAATGCTACCCATCGACGCGCGGGTTTTAACCGCGCGACAACATGACTTATGCGGCACCGATACGCAGGCCGCTTGGACGCCCGTATATCGCGTGCGCTCCGGATCACGGCGACACGCCTCTGGATCGCAGAGGACTTCCGCCCGTCGTCGGTCAGCTGCGCCAAGTAGCGGGCATAAACGGCGAACGCGAGCTATCTGTCAGCCGCGGCACCGGGATGTCGGCTAGTGACCCATACCGGAAGTCGCGCCTTTTTGCGAACGGTCTTCCGCCCTTGCTGCCTCGCGCAGGCTGTCAGGGATTTGGCCCAGGGCCACCTAGAAATTCGATGGTCCTGTCGTGGAGATCAGTCACCAACCTCCAATCTGCCCGAACGCATGAATTCCAAGAAACTCATCCCACGGTAAATCGGCCAGAGGATCAGCCTCAGGATGGCGTTGCTCTGCACATGAACGCCGACGCTGGCCAGGACATGGAAGACGAGCACGATGGCACCGAACCGCATGAGGATAACGAGCCGTCGTTGGGGTGGACCTCCACCACCGACCAGACCGCGCCGGCTTGGACGGCCAACTACCTTGGCGCCGTCGACCTGGAGGACGGCGTTGGACCGGTGAGGAAGAAGCGCCCGGTGTCGAGGACGGGGAATCGGGTGGTGGTCGGTGCTGGGGTTTTGGGGTAAAAAGCCATCGGCGGCGTGATGTTGCCCCCAAGTTTCACTGCGCCGCTGAGGCCCGCTCTAGCGCAAGCTGGAGCGGGCTTTTTCCTTCGGCGGGCGTTTCCCAATCGTGCTATGCGCCGTCTCGGCCTTGCTCCGGTCACCCACGGGCGTTAACGCTGAGCCCTGAGGCCGCCTTGGAGAATACGGTGAGCAAGGCTCGCGAGTTTATCGACTTCTGGACCGAGAACAGCATCCACGCTGTCGAGCAGTATCGGACTGCCGGCGCGTCGCGGGATGTGGCGGAACTCACGCGGCGTCTTGTCGAGGCTGCGAAAGGGGCAGGGCATTTCGGAAGTCGCGTTGCAGGCCGAGATCGGCGACATCGCCGCTTACATGGAAGACCGGCTTAAAGGCAGCGAACAGGGCTGAAAGCGAACGGCGTAAGTCTACTTAGGTTCTGTCCACCCTACAGACGTCCCCGGGCTCAAGATTAAGCTCCTCAAACAAACGCTGCTGCCTGGGCGTCAGCGGGACATCCAACACTTCCGCAGTCGAACCTTCCGGGACAGCGGCGAGGACCAATGTCGGCGCCTGACTTGGCTTTGCTACCGCAATCCAAACTTGCGTTTGTGCATCGTCGACCGTCACTTCAACGACGGTAAAAGATTTTCCGAAGGACTCAGCCATATCAATCCGGCCGCCGCAATCCCGGCGAGGTCAGCCATTCGCTCATATGCGAGCCGGTTTCGGCCTGTCTGGCTTTTCTCAGAACGAGATCACGTTCGAGACTTGGCGGGAGCGCTTGGGCTTCCTCGCGGAGGCGCTTCGCTTCTTTGGCTAGGCGAACTTCAAGGGGTTCGGTCTGTCTGAAACGGCGGCGCTGCTGCATGATGCGACCTCGGGTCCTAACCGTGGGGTTCGAATTCTCGATTCCTAATATGCCGCTCCGGCAGCGCCGGTTCCTAAATTCAGTTTGGGGCCGCGCTCGGGAACTTCGCTGGCGACTTAGGCTGGAGTCAGAGCGATCGACTGGAGGTATTTCGCCTTGAGCTTCAACCCGTAGCCGTCGCCATACTTCGGCTTGCCGGTGGCGTGGCCAATTAGCTCGTCGGTTAACTCCTCTGGGCACTCCACGGCTTTCAGGCGATCCTTCAGGCTGTGCCGAAACGAATAAACGCCGTACTTAGGTCTCTTCTTCAGCGGCGTATCCTCGCTCACCTTGGGCAACAGATTACCCTTTTTAAAATGCTTCATGAGCGTGGCGCTGAGGTTGTCGCCCTTGTCGAAGTAGCGCGGGAAGCCTGCCGGGTGGCGCTTCATCGCCTCCAGCGCCATTCCGACGAGAGGAATGTCGCGTTCGCTGTGCTCGGTCTTTAACAACCTGCCCTCGGCTTCGACGCGGATATACGGGATCTCTGCGCCCAGCTTGATCCGGCTGTTACTGAGGTTCACGATCTCGCTCGGCCGGCAGCCGGTTTCCATCACGATATAAACCACGTCCTTCGCTTCGACGTTGAGCCCGTCAAGCGCGCCTGGAGCCAGGATCACGTTGCAGATGTGCTCGACCGTGAACGGCGAGCGATTGCCATCCCTGCCGCCCTCAAGGCGCGTGCCGCTGAATACATGGTCCAGCCCAAGCGTGAGGCGCTTGTCGACGGCGCGGATCATTCCGCCGATGTGGCTAATGTTTTTGTTGGCGCTGCTAGCGCTGATGCCCTCTGCGATGGTGCGGGCCTCCCAGAAGTCGGCATAGGCAACGGCGTCGGCGCGCGTAATATCCTGCAGCGCTTTGTCGCCGCGCTGTTCGATCAGGATTTCGACCGCTCTCTTCTTCGCGCCAGTCCATTTGCGCTTTTGATTTGGCGACATTTTCGAGAGCGGCGTTTGCTGCGTTTTCTCGTATTCGGTAAACAGGTCGGAGAGCATCACCCGCGGCTTCTCGACCCCGCCGAGCACGGCGTCCACAATAGCGACGTCCGCTCTGCGCTCGCCTGCCTTCAGGGTCTCTATCCGGGTGAGCAGTTCGCCGATATCGCGCCGCGCTGCTTCGTCTGGCGTGAGATAGTCCAGCCCGTGCGACCGGGCGATGGTCACCGCATCCTTCCACCGCTGCTTGCTGGGCGTGCCGGATGCGAGGCTGCGCCAGTGTGCTTCCTGTTGCTCGTTGAGCCGGGCAGCCACCCTAGCGGCCTTCGCGCCGGTGCGATCGTCGGCAACCGCGATCTTGGTGCTGATGACCACGAACTTGCTCTTGCCACCGAGACCTGCGGAGCCTTTCGGAACGCGGCGATGATACTGCCAATAACCGTTGCGCTTGATCAGGTAATCCGTCATTCCCGCGCCCGATGTATCTACGCGATGTATCTACGTTTACATGCGGTTAAGGCGTCAAAAATGTCAAGCGTGATAGTTAACTGCTTGATTTTGCGATGTTATTGTTGAGGGTGAATGGCGCTCCCTAGGTTCAGCCTTGAGAGGGCCAAGTCGATCCGCTTGATGATCAAGGTGAAGAGAGTTCGGCGATAGAGCCCTGCGGATGTCAATCCCGGCTCGCCTGCACGAGCAGGCGTTACTGAACCAGTTTCGCACCAGAAACGACCCAACCGAAGCGCAACGAGCGCGATCGGATTTAAACAAAAGGACAGCAGAATCAACGAAGCCGATCGTTAGCCCGCGGCTCATAACGGTCCGGTTGCAGATTCGAGTCCTACTCGCTCCACCAGGAATGAGAACCCTATACCCAACAGCGCAAGCCAAAAAAGCGCCGCCACAGTGATCGACGTCGTGGCGATAGCGTGTTGTCTAGTGGATCATCCGAGCACCATTGCTATAGAAAGCCCCTCCTCCCATGCGATTTAGGCTCTGGGCCGCTATTGCTGGACAATGCCGTGAAGATGCGCCGCGCAACAGGCTGGAAAGAGAAGCCCGAGGGACTCTGCTTTTCCTGGAATTTGTGAATAGCCTGTGGTCAGGCTCGATGACGAGATTGTCATCGCGATCATGATATTACCGCGGCCTGAGGCCAAACACATACCAGGCAGGCGTCGATGATGAATGGATGAGTGGTTCCCGGCTCGTGAAAACTCTCGATCGCAAAACTCGACGGGTGGCTCGCGACATGCGGAGCTCACAATCTGTGTTAGCTTGCTGAAGAGAGGACTTCCCGGCCGTATCGGCACCTCATCGGCAGATAGGCCCAATCCGTTGTGGTGCTTTCTGGTGGGCAACTTTGTACCGATGCCGCCACCGGCCTGGTTTGCCGTGCTGGCCTTGATATAGATCTCAGGGCCATTTATCAGCAAGAAGTCAGCACGTGGCGTCGCTGCGATCGATCGCCCAGCCTCACGCGACGTCCTCTCGAGTCTTGGTTTGCGCGTCATAGATTCTGACTCGCAGCATGGGAAACCGCTTCTTCAGCTCAGACTTTGCATTCTCGACGGGGCCAATGGCACTCGCAATCGGAACTTCGCGGGTCGATGCGGGCCACGTTGATCATGATGACGTGGCGCTCGGGGCGGCGGCTACACCGTCACATTTCATAAGAAAGCTGCCATTCAACTCGTTCTCGAGAGAGCTTGAATCGTACGTAGCGTCATATTGTACGCTATCGATCGCGTAGAGTTGCGCTTCGGTTGCGGCATTTGGGACGACATTTATCGCGGACGTGTCGAGTTATGGACAGTACCGCCAATGGCATGACTGATGCTTGTTGGAATAAGCGAGACGTTAGACCAACCCCATCGACGCATGTGCATTCGACAGCCGTCCAATCCTGCTGGACTGGGGCGCTAAGGAGAGAGAGCCGTGGCGCTTTCTTCATCTGTCGCGACCGCGCTTGCGACCGTGCCGTGTCGCGCTGATGGACGACGAATCGAGAATGATGCATGAGCGAACCGGCATGAGATGCAAATCGACGGTCCCCTCAAGGTCTCTTTGTTCCAAACGCGGAGCGCGGAAGTGGACAATATAGAATCGATGACTCTACAGGAGCTGCGCTCCGCAATCAGTGGCGGCAGGGTCTTGGAGATAACTACGACAACGGGCTGTGTCGTCGGATGTTCCTATTGCCCGCAGAACAAGTTTGCCGAACGGCAAAGAGCGATATCCGACGTGAAGCATCTTTCTCTCCAAGATTTCAAGCGATGTCTGGCGCGCGTACCAGCAGCTGTCGACATCAGCTTTTCCGGGTATTCGGAGCCTTGGCTCAATCCGGCTTGCACCGAAATGGTTGAGCATGCCTATGCGTGTGGCCATGGAATCCGAATTTTCACAACCCTGGTAGGGATGAACGGGCGGGATCTAAGACGCTTGCGTGCGCTGCAGTTCCGCGTTTTCCTGGTGCATGTTTTTGATGACGGCACGCACATGGATAGTGGTCTCGTCAGGCGCAACTATGTCGATTTGATGCGCCAACTTGTCGATGCCGACATTTCATCGTTGCTCTTCATAGTCATGGGCGAGGTGCATCCCGAACTTGTCGGCATAATTCCTGACGAAGCGCTGGTTCGCTCGCGTCCGCCGCGCAGCAGGGCTGGCAACGGCGAGAAGATGGTTGGAGCGCGGCAGCCAATCGTTGGAGCACTGACATGTCCTGACGAACGGCAATATCGTAATGTTCTTCTCCCAAACGGCGACGTCACTTTCTGCTGCATGGATTTTGAGCGACGACACGTGTTGGGCAACCTCCTCCGCGACAGGTACAAGGATCTCTTCGAAGGGGCAGCTTTTTGCAAGATTGCCGATCGCATGAACGGAACGGACGGATTTCTGCTTTGTCGATCGTGTGAATTCGCCGAACCAATAACGTCGGAATGCTGATCTTTGAGAGAAGTTGACCCCTGCTCGAAGCGAATCACGAGCCCTGGCAAGGATGGCCTTCCAGCTCATCACCCATCAGCCGCGGGGACGACCCTGCCATGAACGGAGGGCCGCCATGGCTTGGAGCATTTTGTTGGTCGCCGGCCTGCTGGAGGTCGCCTGGGCAATCGGCCTCAAATACACCGAGGGCTTTACCAAGCCCGTTCCGTCCGTGCTCACGCTCGCGGCCATGGCCGGCAGCGTGATCCTGCTCGGCCTTGCTCTAAAGACGCTGCCCATTGGAACTGCTTATGCGGTCTGGACCGGCATCGGTGCGGTCGGCACCGCAGCGCTCGGGATCATCCTGTTCGGAGAACCGGCCGCCGCGTTTCGCCTTGCCAGCATCGGACTGATCGTCGCCGGCATTGTCGGGCTGAAGCTCGTGTCCTGACGAAAACATCGAAAGCATTGACCCCACCAGGTCAGCGCCGCAACGATCGCCGAGGCCGGCACGTGATTCTCCAGGCATAGACGATCGAGCTGGCCACGTTCCAGCGCACCGCCGAGGGGCGCGGCGCGCCGACAATGGCGAGGAAAGTCGCCAAGAACAACATGCTGATGCAAGGCCTCTGGGCCGAGACCATCTGGCCGCGACCTGGTCGTGACGCGAAAGCCCTAGTGCGGACGATACGCCAGCCGCCCATCAGGGTCCCACCGGCATCACGTCTGGCGCAATTCACCACCCAGAACGGCGCGAACAATTCGCTGCCGAGATCGCCGTGCGAATAGAACGGCAATGAAACCCAGCTATGCTGGCTGACCTCCGGGCGACGGTCAAGAAAGGTCGCTTGCCGGAGTTATACGATGCCTGACCTCCGGAGCAGCAGGGGAGAAGATGCAGATCGGCAGATCGTGTTCGTTTGTTCCGAACTGCTTCCGACTATCCCGCGTCGGCACCATCAGGGACTGCCGACCAGTTCAATTGTTAGATCGCAGTCAGGTGAGCTTGCGATCTCTGACTGAGCTCAGCTCCGCGCCTCGAATTGCCGGTGCGACTTCATTGTGTGGCTGCAAAGAAGCTCGATCACCTAATCATCATCGAACTGGCGGTGCCGACGCGCGGCATTCGATTCGTGTTCGACCTCAGACCCGCGGCTTGTTTGAACAATGACCGCTATTGTCGCGTAGACGACATCGCGATCGAAAAACGCCGGGAGCTTGCATCGTGCCCGTCGGCACAGCGTCTGCACACCACGAGGGCATGGGAGCGACGCTGCGAGTTCAGTGGCTCACGCTTCGTTCTGGAAGGCGCGCACTTCGTGTTCGGGAGGTGATATGCGATCTGACGTTCTTGTTCGGGCTGCCGCAGCAGTTGCGCTCGTCGCATGCGGTGTTGCTCATTCAGCGGATCTCCAGCCAGTCGTCAGCGAGCCATGCTGTTTCCAACCGAACGAACAGCTGCATTGTCTTCTGTGGCATTGTTGTGATCGGCGCCTGCAAGGCAGGTCCACACGTCTTTGTCACCGAAACCGCACGTGTGGTGTTCAGCTTCTTACTCGCCCGGCCAAATTCTGGCGTATATCGGAGCAGCCGTGGCTTGAAAAGGCAATCGCGGCCGATATCGCCAACAGCAGCGAAGTCCGGGAAGGGACCTATGCGGCGTTCCCGCGGCAAAGGGCGCAATTCGATTACCGTTGTTTCGATGGGTCCCGCGGAGCCGGCGTTGAGCAAGCGCTCACACCGGCTTGGTCCATCAGATTTGAGTGCGAGTGTATGAGTTTTGGTGGGACAGCATCTGGCGACCTCTGGGAATCAAGCTGCGAGCCCTGGGTATGTCAAAACCTGAAAACTCGAGTCGAATGGAGTAGAGGCAGGCTGCATCCCAAGCCACATTCGTGTTGCCTACCTTGCCCAGTGGTGCCTTGAACGCCACTGGCCTTCTTTCTTCCGCTCAACCTGTACCCGGCGGAATCTGATTGTTTTTTCCGTGCCACGCGTTTGTCTTGTTTAGGCTCCGGAGAACCCGCCATTCTTCTGAGGTAAATGCGGCTCTCTCGCGAACTCAAAAGGCGCCGGCTTGGCATGACCGCGCAAGAATTACGCCGAGAACGATGGCGTTCCTGCGGAGCACGCGATTTTCTGGTCTTGCGACTTTCGCGCTTACGAGAGGTTGAGACCATCTTACTCCTTTGAGCATGGTTGGGCGGCAGTGGGAAGCTTGCTCACTCCGGTCGACGCCAGCTCGCTCGTGACTGTCACCTTGTGCGGAACCGACTGTAATATATATATATTCTGGTGTGGGGAATACGAGTCAAGGATGTGCATTCGCGTCGTCAGAACAACTGGCTGGTCGACCACCTAACCGAATGCACGCTCGATATAGCCAAGGTACGGCAAAGCTGCCCGCCCACAAGCCCAGCCCGGCACGATCGGCCGCGCGTTGCGCAGCTTGGTATCGTCCCCTGGAGTATTGCGCCCAATCGAGCACGAGACCATTACGCACCAACCATTCTCCGAGATCGATGCCATCAGCTGAACAGGTCGCCATCGTCCGTCCACACTCATCCTCCAGGACTGACAGACAACTGACTTCGCGCTCTGCAATGAAGCTTTCAAGATCGCTCGCGGCCCTGAGGCCACATCGATATGGATTGACGTTGATATCTCGGCACATTTGAGTCTTGTCCGGCGCGTCGATGCCCCAGAGCCGAACGCGTGTCCCGTGAATTTCAAGGGTGTCGGTGCTGATGACCTTTGCCGGCCCCGTCAATTCGCCGGCAAACACGATGCTGCACAGTGCGAGCATGGTCAACATCACGATCAATCCATACATGGCGATCTTCTTTGTCGAACTGCGAACATTCCGGCCGAGTGCAGCAGAGCATGGGAAACCACTGAACGGCGCTCCATCGCGGCTGTGCTTAGGAGGGTGCTAATCTTGCATGGGTAAGCTCGTTCGACGGATGACTCCCCGTGTATCAGCAGCGCAAGACGCCCCTCGTGTCCAACCTCGTCCCCGATGCTCTGCGACCAGGCTGCTGCGCCGACCGCATCCCGCCATTCCTCCACGTCGTGGCGGCAGTTCGCCTCGGCCGCATCATGCACCAGCAGGTCGAACTCGGTAGTGCGCGTCCGCTCACTAGCGACCGGGCCGGGGGCCGGCCGCAAGTCGGCGAGATATGATTTCCTGGTCGCCTTGTGTGGAATGAGCATAAGCTCGGCCCCTTGCTGCCACGGAGGCGAGCGCGCGTCGCCCGGGATCGCTGCAGCCCGCCGCTACCGGGGAAAGCGTACGCATCGCTTGAGCAAAACGGGCGACATGACGGTCACCGTTGCTGTCAACAGCAGCATGCCTTCTAGGAGCGGTGGGCGACAGATCCCCTCGCACTCACGCCGCCCAACTTGTTTCGCGAGCGCCAGCACGGCCAGATCAGCCACCGGCTCGAAGGCCACAACTGCATAGGAAACCGCGAACGATGCGACGTTACCGAGGTGCGCGGCGCCGAAGCCCGCGCCATAGAGCACCCAAAACGCGACCCAGACAACGATACCAGATTGATACGCAGTCGAGAGCGCAAGCGCCTTACCGTACTGCAGATCGCGGTAGGCGACCTTGGATGGAATGAGCCGTTTGGCGAGCGCCTGGATCGCAAACAGCGGCACTAGAAGCTTCGTGACATTCATACCATATTGCGGCAGGTCGGTCGGAACAAAGAGGACGCCTTGCAGCAAGAGGCCGAGCGTAAGACCAGAGGCAGCCGGCGCCGCGCCGAACAACAGGAACAGCGTCGAGCCCAGGACGAAGTGCACTTCAGAGACCCCAACCGTAAAGTGCGGCAGGATTTCGAATAACGTGAACACAAGGCCCGTCGCGGCGATGGCTTGCATAGCAAATGACAGAGCGCCCCGCTCGCGTATGGTCTCTACCACAAACTTGGCGACGACGCAGCCCGTCGCAATGCCTGTCGCGTAGCTCAACACGAGCCTGGCGCCTGTTACTATTCCCGATTCGATATGCACGGTCTCAAGTCCTTTCTGCCGTTGTACTCGGGGCCTTGGCTCAAGAATCTTCCGGGACGGTCGTGTGGCAGACGGTTGGAAACGGCACTTCACCTTCCCCACCCTCGGTCCGCTGGTAACGTCCAGTTTTCGCCAGATCGGACCGGGTGTGCACTCAGCCTTCGCTCGGGCTTTGCGACATTTCATAGCAACAGCTATGCCAGCGCCGCTGCCGCGATTAAGGCTCTGAGGGCGCTTTGAAAAGTTCCGCGGGCGCAAGATACGCCGTGTTCTGTAGCCGACATGCTCTGGAGGAAATTGAACACACATCGCGGCCAGTGTTTGGTCTGTGCCGTTTCAAACAATCATTTTCGCTCGCCCATTGAAGCGGAAATCCCGAGGCCGCTGGCGCGAAGACACCGGTTCGGCATCAATCTTGCTCGACCTCGTTCGAGGACGGCGCCTACTGCGCAGCCAAATGTTTGGCGGCCGGGGTCGTCGAATTCCTCCGAGAGCTTGCTGGGTCGTTCGATTGACCTTGCGGCCAAGCATGCACGAACATGGAAATGGCGACGACCCATCCAAACTGTGGAGCCGGCATTTGCCGGATCGCAGCATGATCTCTTCGCGACGCGCCCGGCAAATTCCGCTGCACCGTCTGCCATGAAATTCTGGACGTGTTTGACGCTCCCGGGGGAACGCTATCGCGTCGCAGTGGCGCCACACCGAATGCTAAAATGAACATGGATCAACTTATGCCCGGTAAGTCTGCCGTCTCCGGACAGACGCCGCCCGCCTCGATGCTGCGCATTCGCGCAGTCATGCTGGGCGATCGTATCAACCCGTCGGCTCTCGAAATCGGAACGCTGGTGTCCTCGACGCCGGTCGCTTTCCGCATTCATGGGGGCCTCGTCGTGATCTTCCGCTACGGCGTTATAGTGCTCATCGGGTTGTCGCCCTCGGAAGAAACCGCTCTGATCGAAACCCTGATATCGCGGGTCATCGGTGAACTCAGCTCCTATGAGGAGGAGAGCGCGCAGGCGCAGCTCTGCAACGACCAGAGCGCCGAGGTCATCCTGCCGGGCGGGCGGATTTGTCTCAGAACGTTCAGCGACGATCGGCTGCTGCTGATCGCGGATACGCTAGCCAAGAGCGCGGCGCTGGAGCGAGATGAGCGCCGTGTCGCCGCGGTGTTCGACGTGATTGAACCCTTTGCACGCGAACTAGCCGAGCGCGGCCGGACGCCGCGGCGCCGCAAGGGCATTCTCCAATTGATCGGCAATGCGCTCCTGGTCCAGCAGCACGTCGCGGGCCGCGTCGCCATTGCCGAAAAGCCCGACGCACTCTGGGAGAAGCCGGAACTCGAGCGGCTCTATTCGCGTCTCAAAGACGAATACGAACTGAAGGAGCGTCTTGAGATGCTTGAGCGCAAGCTGTCGGTCATCTCCGGAACGGCTAACGCACTGACGGACATCATCGACACACGGCGCTCGCTGCGTCTTGAGTGGGTTATAGTCGTGCTGATCGTGATGGAAGTTGCGATCGGATGCTTTCAGATTATTACAGCAGCTCACTGAAGTGCGGCTGGCCGCAGCGGGTGAGGCGCCTTCGTGGGTTTGAGCCGGCCTACTGACCGAGCTGGCCGGCATTGATGTGGGACGTGCCATTCGGCCGCACTTCGCTGCGGATTTCGGCTATGTCTTCGCCGTGCTCGTGGACACGAGGTTCGGTGAATTCCTGGTGCGGCTCGCGAACACAGCGAATAGCCGAGGCGAGTTCGGCGCACTTCCCCCCGGGATCGAGCAAGGATAGCGGGTGTATGGCAGACGTGCGGCGGAGCGTTCATGTCGACGATCCAGCGCCACCCAAGAAGGCCCTTTTGCCCAATCTGCAGCGGACCGCCACTCAACTTGTCTGCTATTCTCGACTTGGTCGCGGGGCCGCCGTCCGCCAGGGCGCAGCCAGCGACTACCGAAACAAGGACGGTCTGTTTCACCAGGGCGCCTCACTGAGTTGACCGACCGCCTTTCGCCGCTTTGGCGCGTCGCCGCGGCTCGGTCGACGTGTCCTGCCGTGATTTCCCTTGCTTGGCTGTTAGCGAACGGTTCCATGATTCGCCAGCGCGCAAACGCGCGCTGCAACTGAAAATGAAAGCTCAGAACTGCGGATCTCGTCCTCGCTAACGCGAAGGTCGCCGAGCTTGACGCGGCCGGGACTGCGACCGGTCGTGCATAGCGGCTCCGCGTCAGCGGTAAAGGCTAAACGGATGACAAAGGGAACTATGCCGCGAATTTCGAAGCGGTTTTGACCCTCGCAAGCAGGCGACGAGATTTTCTGACGTCTCCATTCGCTGGGACATTCCATCTGCAGGACTGTCTCTCAAACCGCCCTGGACGCTCACGAGCCCTCGGCAGCTCCTCTCAAATCCGCTTCCGAACCGATCCCGGCATGGCGATCCTTCGCTGGTTCGTTCAGGAGCCCGGCGAGCCTGAGGCCTTCAAGGACTCCTTCGAGCCGCTGTTCGCGAATGATTGCGGCGAGCAGCGAAACGGCCTCTTCTCTATCGACGGTGAAGCAGACGTCAGGCGCTCGCTCAACCAACAGGTCCAGCAAGGTCGGAAGGTCAGCAACGTGGTGGCGTAAGGTGGAGACCACATCATTCGCGAGATAGGTCGCCAAATCAGCATTCGGCGGCGGATCACAGTCCAAGTCGACCTCGGCGCGCTTCTCGATCGCCTGTCGTATCAACTCGCCCTGCCGTCTTGCACTCATCGAGAGCATGAACACCGCATCCGCGAGCTTCTCGCGCGGCAAGCTTCTCAGTTCGGCTATGCGGGCCTGGATATCGCCGACCGAACTCTCACGGCGTGCCTCTGCTCGCCGCGCGTTAGCAGCTGCCCTGCTCTTTTCTAGCCGAACCATCGTCATGCTCTCCGGCCGACCATATATCCCGGCGATACAGGCGAATGAAAGTGAAAAATTGTGTGCTGAATGCGCGCAGCTCGCCTGACGAACGCGGCGGTCGCACGATGGAGTCACAAAGCGTCGTGACCCGCTCGTGCTTGTCTAAGCTACAAGACGCTCGATGGCGCGTTGTCGGGTCGGCAGCTATCGCGAAGCGAAGTCCTGCTTCCAGCGTTCCGTTCGTTGGTGATAGGCAGCGTCGCGAGGCAGTGGCGGCAGGCGGATCGTCGCGAACGTTCCAAGAAGGACGAAACGGGCCAGATATTGGGGAAGAGAACCAGGATCGGTCGACAGATCCGAGATGGACGACCTAATCTCGCCAATGCATTTCACCCTGTTTCGGATCCGCTCGCTTTGGCTATCTCCGGGCATATAATAGCGGGAGCTAGCAAGGGCCCGCCCGGTAGATGGAAAGATTTGGACCGCGATTGAGTCAGGTGAAATCTCAATTTCGCGCGTGATCTCGTTGTATCGCGAGAACGCCGCAGCCTGCCAATCAGCCCCTAGCGCGAGCCTTTAACCAAATTTGAATAGCACACCGTAGCCGCCGCGTGGGTAGCTCCACTCGATATCACCACTTTCTTCGCAGATCACCCGGCAGGTGCCGCACTCCATACACCCGTCGACCGTCACGTCAACATGACCTTTATCGCTGAGCTCGTAGCACCGTGCAGGGCATGCCTTCAGCAACGATAAGAGCCGCGAAGATGGTGTGCTGTGCGGCCGCACCTTGATATGGGCGCGGCCGGAATCAACGAGATAACGATTGTAGAATAGTTTGTCCTCGACACGTCGGGATGGCTCGCTCGGCATTGTTTCTGGCTCCGTCGTTCGTCGTTGTCTTTGGTTTGTGATCACCGCCAGGCCCGGGCAATGCGCAGGGCATCGCTGAACAGTCCAGTCCACGACCGCGCCTTGATGAACGAGCTCAGCATCAGCTTCTCTTTCTCGAGCTTTGGTGTGCCGTCGACGCGCACGTAATCCTGCATCGCCTTGGAGAAGAGCTGCGGATACGTGAGAAAGAAGTTCTGCGAGTGGGTATGCATCAGTGCCGGCATATCCTTGTACTTCTTCAGGTCCTTAATCACGAAGGAATCATTCAGCAGTTTGTTGTAAAGCGAAAGATTTTTGGCCGTCATCGGATCATTTCGCGATTTGATAAGGCAGATCGCTTCCGCGGCGATACGGCCCGACGTCATCGCCAGATTGGAACCCTCGCGATGGATGGCGTTGTTGAGCTGGGCGGCGTCTCCGACAACGACCCAGCCCTCACCACAAAGCTGCGGGATCGCCTTGTATCCACCTTCGGGGATCAAATGCGCGGAATATTCCTTTACTTCCGAACCCTCGATCAACGGCGCGACGGACGGGTGACGCTTGAAGCCCTCGAGCAGGCCGTAAGGCGTCTCGCCGGTACGCTGGAAGTCGGCAACAAGACAGCCGATACCGAGCGAGATGCATTCCTTGTTGGAATAGATGAAGCCCATACCGGTCATGCCGCGGGAGATGGTTCCGGCGGCTTCGATGACGAGCCCCTCGTCGCCTTTGAGATTGAAGCGAGCATCGATTGTCTCGCGCGACAGGAAATGCATCTCCTTGACCGCGAGTGCGACCTTGTCCGGTTTCGGCCGCCCTCTTAAGCCTGCACCCGTCCCGAGCACTCCGTTCACCCCCTCGGCCAGCACGACGACATCTGCATGGATTTCACCCCCATCTCGGTCTGTGCGCACCCCGACGACCCTCCCATGGGAATCCTGGAGGAGCTCGGTCACCGTGGTCTCGCACAGCACCGTGGCGCCGGCCTCGCGGACCTTCTGCGAGAACCATTTATCGAACTGGGCGCGGATGATGGTGTAGCGGTTCGGCTTCTCCTCGTTGAAATCATCGGAGCGATAGTGAATCCCCGTGTGCGAACGATCGTCCACGATCCAGAAGCGTTGCTCGACGAGATGCCGCTCAAGCGGTGCATCTTCTCGGAAATTCGGGATCAGCTTCTCCAGCATATCGGCATAGAGGATGGCGCCTTGCACGTTCTTCGACCCCGAATACTCGCCGCGCTCCAGCTGCAGCACTTTTAGGCCCCGCTCGGCCATGGTAAGCGCTGCCGCATTCCCGCCCATGCCAGCACCGACGACGATCGCGTCGAATCTTTCCTCGATCATAACAAAGCTCCCCTAGCCAGCGATGCGGTCGTGCGAGTGCGGCGACAGCTGCGCGCGGAATGCAGAGGTCAATGCGGGCAACAGTCGAATGGCGTCGGTGACGATGCCGATATGGGCGAAATCGAAGATCGGAGCGTTCTTGTCGGTGTTGATGGCAACGATGAGGTCGCCCCCCTCCACGCCAACGCGATGCTGGATCGCGCCGGAAATACCGGCCGCGATATAGAGCTTTGGCCGAATGGTTTTCCCGGTCTGGCCGATTTGTCGGTCCGAGGTGACCCAGCCCTTCTGGACCAGCGGCCGCGAGCAGCCATATTCGGCGCCAAGCACGTCCGCGAGCTGCTGTACCAGTTGGAAGTTCTCAGGCGATCCCAGACCGAGCCCTCCGGCGACGACCACGTCGGCATAGGCAAGGTTGGACTTTGTAGAATCGCGGTCCGGCAGGAACGAGAGCACTTTTGTGACGATATCTTCTTCTACAAGCCCGAGCGGATGCGAGATGACGCGCCAGACGGCGCCGGTCACGCGCTCGGGCATCGGCATCACGCGCGGACGGACGGTTGCCATCTGTGGACGATAGTTCAGTGTGTAGATCGTGCACAATAGTGAGCCGCCAAACGTCGGCCGGGTCGCTGCAAGCGAGCCGTCGGCATCGACATCGAGCTCGGTGCAGTCAGCAGTTAGGCCGGTGAGCAGTGTGGTGGCCACTGAGCCGGCGAGATCGCGGCCCAGTGTAGTTGCCCCTAGGAGTAGGATTTCCGGCTTGTACGTATTGACCAGCTCTGACAGGGCCTTGGTGTAGGCTTCATTGCGATAATCGGCCAAGAGATCATCCGCGACGATATAGGCGAGGTCGGCGCCGTAGCAGAAGGATTCGGCGACCGCCTGCTGCGTTGTCTCCCCGACCGGGCCGATGACAACCGCGGCGAGGTCAACGTTGAGCTTGTCGGCGAGCCGGCGGCCGGCACCCATCAGCTCCCAGGAGACGGGGTGCACTATCCCGCGTTCCTGCTCGATGAAGACCCAGACGTGCTTATACGCCTTGAATCGTTCGGGCAGCTCCCTCTTGGTCGCCGCGCGACCACCACCCGCGGCCGGAGCTGCGCTTTTGGGTGCGGTGCTCATCATCTGTACTCCCATCCGTGTTCAGTAGCGGCTCGCCAGCGAAGCGTGCTCCGCCTCCAGCTTTGAATTCGCGCGTGAAGATTGCTTCAGTTAAAAGTTCGGCCGCGTGCCCGCCGCCATTTTTTCAACACCGCCTGGCAGCAGCGCGGGGCCGAGACACCCATTGCTGGACCTTTGTCGACGAGCCCGGAAGCACGCCGCTTGGGGTTCTTTCCGGGTTCGGCATTCTGGGCACCATTTGGCAATGGAACTAGTGAGGCACGCAACCGCGCGGTCACGCGAGCCGATCGATTGGTCCCCCTCATCTTCGAGATGCAACCGAGTTGGAACAGATCGAGGACCTGCCAGAGGCTCGGCTGGTGCCATTGTCGGCCGCGAGCTTGCCGGTGAAAACGCGATCCATTACTCTGAATGCCCTCGCAATCTTGCCGATTGCAGCGACACGCCCGCAACTCTTGGCGAGGGCACGAGGGCCGGCGGTGAAGCCGCCCGTCAACGGCGCCGCGCGACCGGCGCTGGAGAGCAAGGGCTCCCTCCGGGAAACCTCGGCCATAGATCGGCCAACGGGAGTGATTTCGTCGACGAATCTTTGGCGCGGATCAAGCGCAGCTTTCAGCTCAGCCATGCCGGAATATGCAACCATCGCTTTGGCGTCGCGACGCATCATGGTGCCGACAGGCAGCGCACGCGAAACTGCGCGGCGTCAAAAACAAACTCGATGCGGACCAAGATGTGCATTCGCTTCTCCAGACTAGCTGAGCATATGTCAGCAATTGTCGTACCAATTGCGCAGACGATGAAAATTGACCGCCAATACAGAATCTTACTGAAGGAAATCGGATTAGCAGCCTCTCACGAGGATCGGAACATTCGATAACCGTGCTGGACCCATGTCCGGAATGCGACAGAAGACAGTCATCCGAATCTTGCTGCGCTTTCCTCGCCAAATATGCGCTCCCCGCTGCCGGCGTACCATTGCAGGCGATAGGTGCACCATGGGCACCAGCTTGAAACGACGGAAATATCAGGGCTGAGCCGTGATTGGCCCTTAAGGAGCCGAGTGTCCAAGCTGCGGATCCGCGAGGCCGTAACTGCAACTTCCGTTTGAATTCGACGCCCTGGGTGGTTGGCAGGTTCTCTGAACCTTCACGCTCCAGAGCACGAGATATAAACTCAATTCACTCCAAAGAACCGAGCTGCACCAATGCTGGATGCTTGTTCGGTTGTGGTGCGGCCGCATCCTTCAGGACCTTGAACACGCGCTGTTCGATCGGGGAGGACGTGACGAAGTCGGCATAGGCCCGTTCAAGCGTGGCCTTGCAACGCGAGGCGATGTCAGGATCGGATGCACCGGTAAACTCCTCGCCCGCGAGATATTGACCCATGCGACGCAGGATATGAAGCCGCGCCACGTCGATGATTTTCGCATCGTACTCGACGCCGAGCAGTGCAAAAAACTCCTCTGCCGCCGAGGCCTTGTTCAATTGCGAAAGGATCCCGTCCGTCGTCATTCTCAACCTCCATTAGATCCGCGCCGAGAAACCGTCCTGGCTCGAATGTTCCAACCTGATCGCGCGATGCGCATGGCTGACCACCCGATCGCCCTCGGTTGACGAGCGATCTCTCGTGAATGTCGCGCCAGATCGCCACCACCGTTTCCTGGGAAACCGGGCCTTTGTGCTCGATGGGCAATGCTTGCTGACGCGCGCGAGAATGGTTTCGGTTTGCTCGGCGGTGACCGAAAGCTGCAACTCGGACAAGAGCGAAGTGATAGCGCCAAGGCCTGAGTGCTTGCCGATTACAATGCGGTGGGAGCGGCCGAGCAACCCCGGGTCCAGCGCTTGGTAGGCGGGCCGGTCTTTTAAGAGGCCATCGACGTGGATGCCGGATTCATGGGTAAAGACATGCTCGCCGACAATCACCTTGTTAAGCGGAATGGTGCGGCACGCTGCGGCTGTAGCGGCGGCCGCGAGTTTTTCCAGTTCGGATAGCAGCACGCCGGTATCACGGCCGTAGAGCTGCCTAAGTGCGACGGCAACTTCCTCCAGCGGCGCATTGCCGGCTCGCTCGCCCAGTCCAATGACCGTCACAGAGGCGTGCGTCGCACCGGCCTTGATCGCCGCCAGCGTATTATGCGCGTGCATTCCGGCGCTTATCGAAGAAGATTTTTGAGCCATCGGGTTCGGTCCAACCACAAGTCGGCGTTCGTAAACAAGTTCAGCGGGGCGGCGATCGAGAGGCGGATGTTGGCGTCGATCGCGCGTCAACATAGAACATCTCGGTGGTAAATGTGACGGTCGCCTCCGCCAGTTATCAAGCCGCGATCATCAGGCGCCGCCGCGTCCTGCTTAGGCCGCCTGTGCGAAGTTGTTTACCCCGGTATCTTTTCAAACCCTCAGTCTCGTCATGTGACAGCTGGCCGAAAGCTCGTCCGATACACCGGGACTCGCGCCGAGGAGGGGGCATCCATTATGAGGCTCAGTCTTGCGAACTTGGGATGGCTTGGACGGAGTCATCGAGACGACGCAGATTATCCCGCCGGCGTCCGGCCATCCGGCTCTCCCCGCTCTCCTCGCCGAAGCAAAGATCAAAATCATTGCATTCCGCGCAGACCGGCGTGGTACACATCACCAGACCGTCATCTTCGCATAGCGTGCGATAGAAGAAGCGCTTCCAGCGCATGTTCTTGGTGTTGCGAGCCGCCAGCGGCCCGAAATGGCGCATCAGGAGGCGGGATAATTCGTCCCGCTCCCGCAGACCGAGATCTTCCCACAGGTGATTAGGCTCCATGGCGCGCCGCGCGATCATCGTCGCGAGCCAGCCGCCGACCTCGCCATGCGTGGAACGTTGCGCCAGCAGGAGGTCGCGCACCATAATCGTCTCGTCAGGAGCCGATAACGCGGACTGTTCGCGCCAGGTACAACTCCTGACCGGGGTGGATGGGAAGTATTGCACCAAGAGCGCATCGAGCTCCTGGTTGGTCAAGCCAGCCCGTTCGGGAAGTTGGCCGCCATCCATAGCGGATGCGGCGAGAACGCAAGCGAGCACATGGCGATCGAAATCGTCATCGTCGCTGATGTCAACTTCTGTTGGATGGCGCCCGGTCAGAAGCCCGTAGAGCTCACTTGCATCGCGCTGCTCGGCGATGAGAGCTGCTGATACAGGAGGTGACATCGTATCGGCCAATTTGCTTTGTGTGCCAATCATGAAGGTCCCCCAGCTTCTGAGTGGACGATGTCGGCCTTCCCCGGTCGAGAAGGCCGACAACATAAACTATGCCGAAACAGCGGCGAGCTCGGCGGCGGTCTTGCCGACCAGGCTCTCGTCGACAGGCTTGATGATGCCGTGCTCCATGAGCATATCCTCGAGCTCGTCCATGCTGATTGGCGTCGGGATGGCGCCTTGTCCCGCATTATTGTGGATCTTGGTCGCGAGATTGCGATAGTGATCCGCCTGCTTGGACTCTGGCGCGTATTCCAGCACAGTCATGCGGCGCAGTTCCGCGTGCTGCACGACATTGTCTCGTGGCACGAAGTAGATCAGCCGGCTGCCGAGCTTCTTGGCAAGAGCATCTGCCAGCTCCAGCTCCTTGTCGGTCTGCCGCTCGTTGCAGATCAGGCCGCCGAGGCGCACGCCGCCGGAATTCGCATACTTCAGAATACCCTTGGAGATGTTGTTGGCGGCATACATCGCCATCATCTCGCCGGACATCACGATGTAGATTTCCTGTGCCTTGTTCTCGCGGATAGGCATCGCGAAGCCGCCGCAGACGACGTCGCCGAGCACGTCGTAAGAGACGTAGTCGATGTCCTCATAGGCGCCATTCTCCTCCAGAAAGTTGATCGAAGTGATCACGCCTCTTCCGGCGCACCCGACCCCCGGCTCTGGACCGCCGGACTCGACGCATCGAATGTCCTTGTAGCCGAGCTTGATGACGTCCTCGATTTCGAGGTCCTCAACGCTGCCGGCATTCGCCGCCAGACTCAGAATGGTATCCTGCGCTTTGGCGTGCAGGATAAGGCGAGTCGAGTCCGCTTTGGGATCACAGCCGACGATGAGAATCCTTTGGCCCAGCTCGGCAAGAGCCGCCAGCGTATTTTGCGACGTTGTCGATTTACCGATGCCACCCTTGCCATAAAACGCGATTTGTCTCAGCGAAGACATGTTGCTCTCCATCAACCGATTGCCAATTTTTCGCGCCGAACGCGCGAGGCTGTTTCTCTCTCAGAAACGTGGGCACACGGGTTTCGGGAAGGAGGCCATCGCTCGCCATCGGCGTCGGCGTGCCCTCAGCCCTCACTCGTTGTTGCTGCATCCAGTTAGCAACTGGCGTGCCATTCGTTCGCACGCGCGTTAAGCTTCTGACTAGGCTCGACTAATAGCGCAATGTCCGAGACTGGATGCTGTGGCGGACCCGACAGCGGCAAGAGCTCTGAGACAAACCCGACAAAGCCCGGGATTCCACTACGAGTGCCGGGCGAAAGAGCGCGGAACAGGGAATGCCGGGCCGAGTCAATTGAGGAGACCACACGGTGCAGATGGGGTTCGAGGACACCGCCATCATCAAAGGCGAATGTTCCACGACCGGCATGATGGGTACTTGCCGTCAGATGGGTGGCATATCGCTTGCTTTGCCAATCGCGGAACGCTGTTTCCGTGTGACGCGATGTTGTGAGGACAATATGCCTGGAATTGGAAGTAAGTTGCCGCCGTTCGACATCACAGGCGTGAAGCCCGGCTTTCACCTGCAAGAGGAGAACGGGCAGAGCGCCTTCGAGACGCTGACTGAGAGGAGTTTCCCCGGAAAATGGAAAGTCATCTTCTTTTACCCGAAGGATTTCACATTCGTCTGCCCAACCGAAATCGCTGAGTTTGCTCGCCTGTCCAAGCAGTTCGCCGATCGCGATGCAATCGTGCTTGGTGGCTCGACCGATAACGAGTTCTGCAAGCTCGCCTGGCGGCGTGAGCACAAGGATCTGCACCGTTTATCGATCTGGCAGTTTGCCGACACCAAGGGCGCACTGGTCGATGGCCTTGGCGTGCGATCGCGTGATGGCATCGCGCATCGCTACACCTTCATCGTCGATCCTGAGAACACGATCCAGCATGTCTATGCGACAAGCCTCAATGTCGGCCGCAGCCCGACGGACACGTTACGCGTTCTGGATGCGATACAGACTGATCAGCTCTGCCCTTGCAATCGCGAGATCGGCGGCGACACGCTTAAAATTGCCTGAGGCAACATATCGAAAGTGCAGCAAGGAGCAGCTCCCGCATTCGAAGGACGTCAGATTCAATCGTTTGTCGGATACCAGATGAGACGATCTTACCGCAAATGCGGCCTGCTGCTAGCGAGTGCGGCCCGCAATTCAATTCTCATTGCCGCCATGGAGTCTGCCGCGGCCGCCGCGCTGTCCTCGCGCGGCAGTCGCGGCGGCGAAATCGACGGTCTCGATGATAACGATGAACAATGTTCACCACCGCTTTGCTTACCTCACAACAAATCCCGCATACAAGAGGATGCCGGCGCGGCTCCGCATGAACATACAAGATACTTGTACGCTTCTGCACCTGCTGGATGCACATCTCCTGCCGGAGTTCCTTTATATTGTCGCCGTACGCCGGACGGCGGCTATTCCCTTCTTTCTGCAGCTTGCCGGCCGGCAGCATCATCAGAGCGATCTGCGTCAGCCGCAGGCCGCTAATGCTGTAGGCCGACGATGCCGGCGCCCACGGACTCGGAAAAATGGTGCAAGCTCCCTCTTGGGGCCACTCGGTTCCAGTCGCCGCGCCTCGAGAAGGGCGGAGGCAGAGGGAGATGGCTCAGCGCCGAATGACGTCTACCGGCCGAGATGATGATCCGCCGGCACGCTCGCGGACCGTATTTCCCAGCTCAGTAAATCTATATTCACGATGTAAGCCGCACAGTGAGACGAACGAGTCGGCTTTATCAGTCCCTGAATTGAAACCATGACAATCGACGAGGTTAGGCCAACTGAGCCGGTCTATCGGGAAATCGGTCAGCTCGTTCATCGCGCGAGCTGACCCTCGGGCGCAGGGACCTGAAACGATCAGGTGGCCGGGCGGTCGTAAGCCGCCTGGCCGTCTCGATCATCACGCCGGTCAATTTCCGAACATTGACGCGTATCTCAGCGCTGGTGACCCAAGCCAATCCCCAAGGTACGTGCTTTCTGTCTTAGAGAGCCCTCGGATCGCTTCATAAGCTTTGAAACCCTAACTACAGGGGTGCGGGCCTTTGAGTGCGCTTTGAGCAGCTTGACGTCATCCTTACTATACTCTTTGCGCTTGGTGCTTTTTGCCACGTGTTCTCCGATTTCGCTTTGCACATTTGCCTGTAGCGCCTTGGTTTTGGCGAAGACGCAACTGCTTCCCATTACCATATCAATGGTCATGGACAACTATTCAAGCGGATTTTTCTCTTCGAGATAAGCACTGGAACTACACGCGAAATTGTCCTCCGTCCTCTGGATCTTTATCCGCGTGACAAACCCGATTCTCGACGTGCACGTCAGCCCCTTCAACATGGAAGCAAGCCATAGAGAAGGGACGCTCGATGCGTCTTCGAAAAACAACGCGAGAAGCGCTTCTTACTTGAATGCACCGACTTCATCAATTTCGTAGAATGATATTTCCAGGCGCCAATACTATTGATGGAGTAGCGCGGATCGGCCGGGACAGTCGCACTGCCTCACTTGCGCGCGCATCATCAACCGGCCTTCACGGCGAGTGCACGGCGTTACCGCGCGAAGAACAAACCTCTTCTCCTATTTTCTGAAGTCCTGCGGACATAAGGGCGAGTACTCACAAAGGCAAATCTTGCGATGCCCGAGCCTTGCTCCTCGTCAGCTGATCGAGCACGGCTCGCTCAGCCAAATTTGATCTGCCGCAGTATCCTTGGTTAACAAGCCGCGTTGAAATACCCAGGCAATTCCGCCTCCAGCGAACACTTCTGCGAGACCATCGCCTGCCCCCGTCTCATGGACCCGATGAACGAGCGAGCGACCTGATCGTGATATTTCCCGGGCCGGCCACTACGGCATTGCAAACAACCCGCGGGCCTAGCCGTCCTGTGTGAGCTTGGCACCGGCAGGCGATTGCTTGATCATGACTTGCCAGAGCGCTTGGCCAGCACAATACCGGTGGCGCGCTGCGGATCATTCGTGATCTGTACACAGTGACCTCCACTGTCGAGGAGATGCAGGTCGAACTTTCCAATCCGGCGGAACGGACACTGCGTCATGTCGGACGCCTCGCAACAAATCCAGGCAAGATGTGGAAATTTCTGCCGGAGCGTCAGGCAGGGCTCAGAGGCTGTATCAACGACGGCGAGCGTCTGCTCGATCTCCGTCAAGTCGCCTTCGAGCACCATCTCCACAATCCTTATTGCCAGAACAAACGTTCAGGGTCGGCGTTCAGAACCGCTGTCGCTAAGCCAAGCCGTTGATGGGTCGAATGCCACTCCCAGACGCCCTTGCGGTGATCTTTGCGGAACAGCTGCCATGCCACTCCAGTCCTATCGTGGTGCAGCAGCGCGACGTCGACGAGGCCGCCCTCCGCATTGATATTGCCTGAGCAGCACGGGCTCTCGACCAGATAGCCGCCAGCAACCGCTGTCACCTTTGGCGAGACATATCGGTAGCGCTCGCTCTTCGTCAGCGCGCGGACGATCCGCCACCGGTCGAGCTCGTTGGGTTGCGCAGGCAATCCGGAATGATGTCGTCTGATGACTGCGGCGTTCATTGCGCGATGTCCTAGACTGCAGAGATTTCTGCCTCGAGGCAGCCAACCACCAACTGCTTGCCGAAGTCGACCATATAAATGGGTAGGTTCGCTTCCGTATGGCGACCGACCTGGACGATCTCACCAATGTACCCGACGCTGACCAGACACTCTTCCGCCGACGCGTCGGGAAAGGAGCCGTCGTTGAGCAG
Source organism: Bradyrhizobium sp. 142 (assembly GCF_023074015.1). Lineage (NCBI taxonomy): Bacteria > Pseudomonadati > Pseudomonadota > Alphaproteobacteria > Hyphomicrobiales > Nitrobacteraceae > Bradyrhizobium > Bradyrhizobium sp. 142. The sequence goes on along the minus strand of NZ_JADPKQ010000011.1, from coordinate 30,971 downwards.
ATCGATTGCGGCCTTGACACGTTGGCCTGACCGGTATTTTGGCAATCTTGGTTCGATCATCGGGGTGCCGCTCCTGGCAAGAACGGCTCCTCGCCTTCGCGGTTTCGCGTGACTAGATCGAGTTCCTTGCATTTCATGCCGACGCGATTGCCGGAGACGAGGAATTCGACTCCATAGATATAAAATTGTTGCAGGAATGTGCCGATCGAGATGACATAGCCAAGCTCGCCTTTCTTGACCAGAACCTCACCGATCTCCTTGCCCACATAGGTGCCGTCGTTGCGGATAGTGCGGTTGGCCCGCACGTTGTCACCATAATCAAAGAAGGGGGCGTCCGTCAGCTCGACGATGTCACTATCACGGGCGATGTTGCTCATGCTGCCGTCCCTGTTCCATAGTTCAACTGTACCGCGCCTCGCGGGCGCCCGGCCTTACGGACCGCCCTATCATGATGCTCGATCGACCCCCTCCATTCCCGCACGGCGGCGCTTGCGATCACGGATCGCATGAGCCTGTCGGGATCCCGGTGCAGCAACATCAACGCCCGCAACCTAAACTCCAGATGCTCGAGATAACTATCGTGAGCCCATGGTTGACGTTGAAGAAGCCATCGACGCGGCACGCGCGTCTGTCATCGAGGGCGGCGTGCTTGAGCCGGCCGCCAGCCGCGTGCTTCAGCGCGGGATGCGCACAGCCGACAGAGTCGACCTGATTACCCGGCAACCGAGGGCATTGTGGACGTCATCACTCACGGTCCCGCCTATACGCTCGAGCGTCCCCAACAACACCTTGGCGCCAGCCTTGTCCGCGTCTCCCGACAGCTGCCGTCCTTCCCGAGTTGCCCGAGACGCATCTGCAAGTCGGCAATATGCGTTGAGCGAGAACAGGAAGACCCACACGAGGTGCTCTCATAACAGCCGAATTCCGGCTTGGTGGCGCCGACCGCACCGGTGGCAGGAAATTCGTTTCCGCATCACGTGATCGGGTGCGAACGTTTGGCGTGGCGCAGGTGTACTTTCTGCACCTTCATCGAGGTGATAGGATAGCCCTGTCGTCCTGGGATGACGCTCGGCCGGCTCGACACCGTGCGACCAAAATAGGACTCGCTGAGGACTCTCGGATGACCAACTGAAGAAGGCCTCGGGCATGAATGTCGCCTGATCAATGATGGCCGCAGGTGACTGGATTGATATCGCGGAAGACGGGTCCGCTCTTCGTGGGCCCATCGACGAAATCGATCCTCGACGCTCAAGACAGCGCCTTCGGGCCGACAGGAATAGCTCGACGCGCTCCCGCCGACGCGCGCGTCGCCAGAATATGACTTGGCAACTGGCGAAAACGTTGGCGACCAGGGCGAGCCGTCCACCCGGTCTGAGAAGGCGAAAGCCGCGGCCGGCGCCTCGTCAAGGCGGAGCATCATCCGCCCGAGTTTCTGAACCTTTAGTGTCGTAGTGACATCCATCGTGGCCCTCAAGCAGGCTCCTGGTGACGCGGCAGCGCCGTATCGAGCACGCATGTATTGTCAACCGGGCAAACCGCCACGCATTGCGGCTCATCAAAGTAGGCGGCGCACTCGGTGCATTTCTCAGGATCGATCAGGAAAACGCCGGCTCGCTCGGAAATAGCGAAGTTCGGGCACTGCGTTTCGCACGCCGAACAGCCCGTGCATTGCGAGGCGATGATCTTGAACGGCATTGTCTGAACCCATCCTCAGGCGGCGGAAATCAGCGCATTGCGGCGGGCCGCCGGATCGACCCGCTCAACGTGCTTGATCTTCCCCTCATTGACTTTATCGAGATAGAGTTTGAACCAGGCGATCGCCGAGCCATCAATGAACTCGCAGGCGTACTGATCGACCGGTTCGATTCCGGCCTTGATCAATTCGGCCTTCGGGCAGCCGCCGATCTTTGACACGAACACGGCATGGCAATCGTTGATGGCACCGACGGCGACTTCGAGCTTGCTGTCCTCGCCATGGCCGCCCTGGCAATAGGGATGAATAGGACGATGGCCAACGAATTTTGCGCCTGAAGTCGAGAGCTCGTAGATCTGGAACTCCTTGGCATGACCGAAGTGCTGGTTGATCAATCCCGAGCCCTTGGTTGCAACCGCCACCAGCACCTTGATTTCGCTGGACGCGCTGGCGAGCCCCGCAAGCTGCTCCTGCTTGGCCGCAAGCTTTGCAATGCGCGCCTTCTCGACTTTGGCCTGATAGTCCTTTCGGGCCTGCTCATCATATTTGATGTCCATGGCCATGATCTTTTCCATGGTGAACTCCGCGCCGCGGTCCTCCCCGAGCAGTCCGACGGCGTCGGCGCGGCACTGGCGACAGTGACGCATCATCTTCATCTCGCTTTCGCAGCTATCCTGCAATGCTGTCACTTCCTGAGCGGTCGGGCCGCGTTTCCCGCTGAGACCGAACACAGTGCCGTGCTCGGGCGACGAAATCAGCGGCATCACGTTATGCAGGAAGGCGCCGCGCGACTTCACGGCCTTGTTAACCTCAACCAGATGCTGATCGTTAATCCCGGGAATCATCACCGAATTGACTTTGCACAGGATGCCGCGCGCGGTGAGCATCTCCAGGCCCTGGAGCTGCCGATTGCTGAGGATGCTTGCAGCTTCAATGCCGGTGTAGCGCTTGTGCCGGTAAAAGATCCAGGGATAGATCTTTGCGCCAATATCGGGATCGATCATGTTGATCGTGATCGTCACGTGATCGACCTTGAGTCTTGCGATCGTGTCGACATGATCAGCTAGCGCCAGACCGTTCGTCGAGAGGCACAGCTTGAGATCTGGCGCGAGCTTATTGAGGAGCTCGAACGTCTTGAATGTCTTGTCCGGATTCGCCAGGGGGTCGCCAGGGCCAGCAACGCCGACCACGCTCATCTGAGGGATCGCGGAAGCGACCGCCAGCACCTTCTTGGCGGCCTGCTCCGGCGTCAACTTCTCGCTGACAATGCCGGGGCGCGATTCGTTGGCGCAATCGTATTTACGATTGCAGTAATTGCACTGGATATTGCAGGCGGGTGCGACCGCGACATGCATGCGGGCATAATGGTGGTGCGCCTCCTCGCTGTAGCAGGGATGGTTCTTCACCTTTTCCCAGACCTCATTTGGCACATTGCCGATGCCGGCCTGAGATCCGCAGCTCGCGTTGCCGCTGCCACTGACCGTACCGCAGCTCTTGTGCTTAGCCATGACTTGCATGGTCTCGCTGATCTCGCCGCCGCCGCAGGATACCTGGTGTTGCGCTGAAGTACTCATTTTTCCAATTCTCTTCGCAAGCCGAATCCTTCCAGCAAGCATCCCCAGAGTCGTTTCTGAAAAGCCAAGAGCAACTGGCGTGCCATACCTGCCACAAATGAATTTTGTGCTTCGCTTCAAGCAGTTAGGTAACGCCTGCTTGAATGTCAGTTTTATCAACTCATGTTGGAAAGCTGACAAAAATTGCGATCACAAGAGCCTGGCAGCGCAATTGTGACGGCGGGTACGCTGCTTCATCTATGCCCTTGGGCAAGGAGCTGGCTGGTGTCGTTGAAAGTTGATCTTGTCGCCGAAATGTGACGCGTATGCAAAGCACAATCCGCAAAAGACGTTCCGGACGCTTTGAAGGACAACTTGAACTGGTGATCCTTCGTAGATGCAGACAAGAAGCAGCCCCCGCTACCGACCTATGTCGTGGAAGATCACGCGGGCCCCTGCCTGACACTCCGCAAGGCCTTGTCGGGCAGGTGAAGAGACGCCTGGTGGCCAGGGTCCCGACGGCCACGAATTGGACCGTGCGTCCAAACGTTGGTTGGCATCTCGAATAGTTCGTGCGGGTGTGGACGCCGATCAGATTCGTGAGGCTGCAGCCGCCTCGGTCGACATCGCACGAACTGCCGTCCAACAACTACACTACGTCGCTGACGTCTCGGTATCCAGCCAGCCGATCCTGCTCTTCAGGAAACGCAGGCCCAGCACCAACAAGCCGGCGTGCTCCCTGTTGTCCTTGCCATAACCGTGGCCGCCGGCGGCATGCTCGTAGAAATAAGCCTCATAGCCCATCGCCTGCAGCTTCGCTGCCATTTTGCGCGCATGTCCGGGATGGACGCGATCGTCCCGCCGCCTGGTGGCCATCAGGATCGGTGGATAGGACTGCCCGGGTCTTGCGGCATGATAGGCAGAATAGGTCTTCAGCCACTCCCACTCCTCAGCGTTGTCGGGATCGCCATATTCGGCGAGCCAGTTCGCCCCGGCGAGCAGTTTGGTGTAGCGGCGCATATCGATCAGCGGGACGGTGCAGAACAGTGCGCCAAAGAGCCCGGGATATCGCGTTAGCATGTTGGTAATGAGGATGCCGCCGTTCGATCCACTCTCGGCCCCGATCCGCTTGGCCTGTGTCACGCCGCGCTTAACGAGATCGGCGGCGACGGCTGCGAAATCGTCATGCGACAATCTCTTGCCGGCCAGCCGGCCGGCGTCGTGCCAGCGCGTGCCGAACTCACCGCCGCCGCGCAAATTTGCCTGAACCGTGGTGCCGCCGCAGTCAAGCCAAAGCTTACCGAGCGCGGAATTGTAATACGGTTTCAGAGAGATCCCAAACCCGCCATATCCGCTCAGATGGACCGGCGCGTTGCCGGTCTGTCTGACCGGGCCGGTCTGTAGGTAGGGAATTCGCTCACCGTCGATCGAGATGGCCTCGTGCCGCGTGACCACGCAGTGCTCCGCGGCAAACGTCTTCGGCGCCTGCTTCAGCACGGCGGGACTGCCAACGCCCCGCTCCATCAGGATGAGGGACGGCGGGGTGAGCGGATCCTCGACGTGAGCCAGCAAGTCGCCATTGCTCTCGGACGGATCGCGATCGAGAGACCAGATGTCGATGACGCCAAGATCAGGAAGCCCGCCCAATTGCTCGCGGTTCCAGCCATGATCGGATGGCGTGCAGATCTCGAAGACTGGCCGGAGTTCGTCGAGAATACAAAGCACAACCTTGCCCGCACTCCAAAAGAAGCTCTGCAGCGCACGGCGCGGCCCCGGCTCGAAGAGAATCTCGAACTGGCGGCTGCCCGCCAGGAATGCCGGCAGCGGGATGACGAGCACCGTATCCGCGGCATAGGTCTGCCCTGCCACAGACCAGGCTTCGCGCGGCTTCAGGGCAAGCCAATTGCAATGCGAGCGCATCCAGATGTTACTTGGCAAATCGAGCCTCGCCTTGGCGCCCGTTTCATCGCCCAGCCAGACCACGCAATTGGAGACGTCTGTCGCATCGAGGAACCAGATCCTGGGCGGCACGACAGTGTCGTCAACACTGCAACCGACTGACACATGAGCGGCCTTGGTCTCAAAGATCACTGCCGCTTTGTCAACATGCGTACCACGCCGCCACAGCCTCACCGTGCGCGCATAGCCGGTGGTCGCGGCCATGCCGTCGCCATGGGAGCTTAACAACACCAGCGTATCAGAATCGAGCCATACGCCGCTGCCTTTGGCTTCCGGCAAAATAAAGCCTTCGTGGATGAAGAGCTTCGTGTCAGTGTCGAATTCACGCAAAGTGACGGCATCGCCTCCGCCGCGCGATAGACTTAATATCCATCGCGAGTGATTTCCAGGCGGTGCGGCCGTGGCGTTCAGAAGCCAGTCTTTGCCTTCGCTGACGGCAAGTTGATCCAGGTCGAGCAGGATGTCCCATGACGGCTTCAGCGTGCGATACTCTTCCAGAGTGGTTCGCCGCCAGAGGCCGCGTGGATTATTGGCGTCCCGCCACAGATTGTAGAGATATCCGCCGCGCCGGCTGACATAGGGGATATTGTCAGGTCGGTCGTAAATCGCTGTCAGCGCATCTCTGTCTCGTTCGGCTGCGGGTCCGCCAAACACCTCCAGGGTTCTGCTATTCTGCCGCTCAACGAAGTTCAGCGCCCGCGCGCCTTCGATTTGTTCTAACCATAGATAGGGATCATCGTCAGGAGCGGAGGGCGTTGGCCTTCCAGTTCGCGAGTCGTCGACGCTCCTTGTCTGACCATGCTTCATTTACAACCTTAGTCTTGACGCGTAGTCGACTGATTCAAGGATTTGCATCGCGAACGTTGCATCACGATTTGCAAGCTACGACCTGGCCCGGCGCGAGATTCAATCCTCTCGAAACTGAATCTTGCGGAGTTGCAGCAATTGGCCTGACGCTGTGAAGATGTACGGAATGCAACGACCGGGCTGGCGATGTCAGCACAATGGGCCCTCGCGAGGGCCTCCCCGTCAACGCCATCTCGCTGGCCCAACAGTGCTGGCCTAGGCCGAGATATTGCGTTTGGCACCGTGCGTCGGCCAGGGAATGATGTGGCCTTCCTCGCAGAGGCCGGACCGCTCCGCGAAGATTAGCTTCCGCATCCGCTGGTTTGGCGAGGTTCTGTGGAGTCGCAGCATTCATCATTCGGTTGCTTCGCCGCCGCGCTTCTTGGCGTTGATAGTGATTGGAAGGATGGTGTCACTGGCCATCGCGGGTAGGTCGAGCACCCACCCGTTCGCGATTCTAATCCAACCACCCCACAGCGTCTCGTGCTCACATTCGACAATCGACTCCTCAAGATCCTTCTTGGGCACATAAATCGAAAGCCCCGTCTCGGGCGAACGGCGAATCATGACCTTCATAGGAGCTCCGCAAGTTGTGAGCTCTCGCCCGCGCGCTCCTGACACGCACGCCACAAGGCTCTCTGTTTGGCATTGATGTCCGCCAGGACTTGCAGGACACGATCGATCTCATCGGGCGCCGTCTCGCGCGACAGCGAGAGGCGAACCGCACCGTGCGAAAAGGCCGGTGGTACTCTCATCGCGCGCAGGACATGGGACGGCTCCATCGAGCCGGACGCGCAGGCTGAACCGAGTGAGACGGCAATTCCGTTGCGGTTCAGGTGGTCGACGATGGCCTCTGCTTCGAGATGCTCGAATGCGATGTTGGACGTATTTGGCAAGCGGTTCTTGATATCACCAAGCACGATGCAACAGCCGAGAGCGAGAATGCCTTGCTCCAGCCGGTCGCGAAGCATGCCAATCTGCATCTGCTCTTCTATGAGGTGTGCCGCAGCGAGTTCCGCCGCCTTGCCGAGCCCAATAATGCCCGGAACGTTTTGGGTGCCAGCGCGGCGATGCCGCTCCTGTGCGCCGCCGAAGATCAGCGGTCGGAACTTGATGTCCTTGCGCACATACAGCGCGCCGATCCCCTTCGGACCATGGAGCTTATGGCCGGAGAGCGACAGCATGTCGATGTCCGTAGTCTTCAGGTCAATCGGAATCCGCCCGACCGCCTGGACCGCGTCGGTGTGAAAGAGCGCGCCGACTGAGCGCGCCATCTTGGCGAGGGATTTCACCGGAAAGATAGTACCGGTCTCATTATTGGCCCACATGACCGAGGCGATTGACGTGCGCCTCGACAATGCGTTGCGATAAGCCTCGATGTTCAATCGGCCGCTTGCATCGACCGGAATGACATGGGTCTTGATTCCTCGTCGGCCCAGCTCCTCGGCAAGGGACAGCACGGCTGGATGCTCAACGGCCGTTGTGACGATCTCGTCGCGTCCCTCCTGCACGGCGAGCGCGGACAGGATCGCGGTGTTGTCGGATTCAGTCGCGCCCGAGGTGAAGACGATCTCGTGATCGAATGCCGCGCCAACGAGGGCCTGCAGCTTCCGGCGCGCTTGTTTCAATGCGGGCGCAACCTCAATGCCGAATGCATGCGCGGACGACGCATTGCCGAATTGCCCAGAGAAGAACGGCAGCATTGCCGCGACCACCAAAGGATGTGCGCGGGTCGTCGCGTTGTTATCCAGGTAAATCGGCCGCACGGACTGTCCGCTCTGCACTTAAGGCCCCACTTTGGCAGCTCCGGGGAGCGGGATCAGGCGGACGAATTCGCCGAGCCGCTCGATCAGGCGCGCCTGAATGGCCGCGAGCGTCGTTCCCGCAAGCTTGCATAACATGCAGGCGCCGGTGAGCCTGACCATGATCTTGTTGCCTTCGATTTCGACGAGCTCACAATCCCCACGATCACGCCTGAGGCTTGGCCGAATCTCATCGAGCACGGCGCGGACAATCCGCTCGCGATCGGAAGCCTCTGCAGTCGAAGACTGCTTCGTTCGTTCAGCCTTCAGGCCCATGTTCGATGCTCCTTCCATTGCGAATGGTCCGAAGGCGGCTCAGCTGAACGATTTGCCGCAGGAGCAGCTCGATTTGGCATTTGGGTTATCGAAGCGGAACCCTGATCCTTCGAGCGACACCACGAAATCGATCGTGGTGCCGTTGAGATGCGCCCGGCTCGCGTTGTCGACGAAGACTTTGATCCCGTCTTGCTCGAACACGGGCTCATCGGAGACCGGCTCATGAGCAAGACCCATTTTGTATGTGAACCCTTGGCAACCGCCGCCTTCGACCATGACCCGCAAACCGCTTGCCGGCTGGGCCGTAGAGGAGATTGCGGCCTTCAGTGCGTTGATGGCGCTATCCGTTAGGTTGATCATTTCTGGCTCGCTCTCAGTTTCTGTCGCGAGGCACAATTCGCAAATCCCATGCCAGTCGAGATGCAGCTGAAATCAATAGGTTTTGCAGGCGGCGACCATACGATTTGCGACCTGTCGGCTTTGCGACAGGCGGTTTTCCGGCGTCCCGACCTCATCCGGCCGAGACCTCGTGATGGTGCCAGCACGTATTCATGCACATTGCGCCAAGCCGCCTCTTACGCTGTGCGTCGCTACAGACATAGGCGCACGGCAAACAACTTGCATAAGGTTAGCGGACACGCCGCATTGGGCGTGCATGTAAACGACAGATTGATGAGGAGCCTTCCATGACGTCGATCGACAACACCGCTCTTGGCCAGTTGGACAAGGAGGGGCGGTTGCTGAATGCGGTGCTTAAGACCGAGACAACGAAGTCGGGGCGATTTGGATTTCGGGGCGACATCGCGCTGAAGTTCCAAGCCCAGCTCGCCGACGAAAAACGACCGCCGGACTATTCCATCGAACAAGTTCTTACAATCGCGCAGGAAGGCGAACCGACCATCCCAGTCCTTGCCGGATATCTGCATTCCTTCGCGTATCTACCTCAGGCCGCAAAGGTTCTGGATGGCAGGCTGAGCCCCAAAGGCAGCTATTTCATATTCTGCAACAACATTGATCTGCTCGCGAAATACCGCACCAAGATAGGCGACATCACCTTCCGCATTCTGCCTTGCGACGAATCAACTGTGTGGAAGGAGATGATGGACCTCGCCGGCGTCGACAAGAATGACATCAAGAAGCTCGGTACGGCCGGTAGGCTCGACTACTTGCTCGACGCGGCCAAGGACATCGGTGGATCATACACGGAAATTTCATACGAGGACGGCCTGGCCAAAATGGAGCCAGTGAAGAACAGAAGCGAAAACCGCCCCGTCTGAGGCATCGCCTCAGACCCTCTCTCTCGCCAGCTCGACGAGTATGCCGCAGAGAGAGTCACTGCACCCGCTTCGCCGGAACTGGCTCTGACAAACCCTGGTGATGGACTTATCGCCCTACCTTTCGGGAGATCACACGCCCACTCTGCTAGGCGTGTGTTGGCCAAGAGCACTGTCGTCAATTGCACCGAGGGGCGGCTGGCCGCGGCGGTCCGGCTGACTGCATCCATGGGGATCCGGATATTCCAATGCTCATCGGTTCATGATCGCGGTCACATTTCAGAGGACGGATCGACGATGCATGGATCGGCTTTGGCGCTGTGCGCCAGGCCTTTGCCAGCCTGCATGGCGCAGAGATGTCGCGCGTCGATGCTAGCCAGCCGACAGTTGTCGACGAGCTGGGCCCATGGATGATGGAAACCGACACGGGATTGAGTAACGCGCAGGTTGCATCGTTGGAGAGAACCCAGCGAGCCAGTGCCAAGCGGTTTGCCTCGTACATGCAGTTCCGCAGAGCCTTAAAATGCGACGGCGGGGTGCCGGTTGATCGAGCCAGGCCAAGCGATAGCTGAGCAGACTAGGCCGCACGTCCTCAATGTTGTGAGAACGAAGCGAAGCTATGCAGAATGCCCGAAGCTGTCCTAGACTAGGCTAGAAGTTGCTCCAGGTCGCGGATCGCGCGGCCGACCCGCCCATGGCCACAGACGCCACTTCACGGCTCTGATGTCCCTGTCGATGGTTGGAAGCGCTTCAAAGGGGCCTGATCGGGATCGTACGATGTGATCGGCGATCTGCTGCATGGGCTGGATCTTCATGGCAATATGAAACCAGTCGATGATGTGGGTCGTTGGTTTCGGCATGGCGCGGGGCAGCCGGTTTAGGATTTCGGCCCCGTCCGAGATCACCGTCACATCCCCAAAGCCGCGATATCCAACTTCCTGGAGAGAGTGAAGAGCACGATCGCGGATTGCTTGCTGGTCGGTGCTGCCGGTGACGAAATAGCGACCGCCCCTTTCTCCCCGTCCCCCCGCGGCTGCATCTGGCCACGACGAGCTCGAAATTTCGCGCCGAATGTTGATCAGCGCTACGAACGTGCGCCGTATCAATGCTGATGACGAATTCTTTGCGCCGATCTCCGGGAAGCTGCATCTTAAGCTGGCATTGGTCATCCGTTTGGGACCTCGCACGCCAGTTTCCTGCATGACCTGGTCGTCGAGCCGCTTGCCGATCCTGATGGTACGCTTGCGCACGGTCGCATGCGTCTCAGTCGGTTCAGTGGGCAGGAAATCGGCCAGCACCTTCGGCGCCTGCCGGTAGGGCAGCATGCTTCCTAGCCGCGCCGTCAGTTCCATCAGCTCCGGTGTCGCTCGATCGGGACAAATTTCCTTCAGCGGCGGAAAGCACCGACCATCCCTAGACGGCATTCCCGGCACAGCATCCATCGGGGATTGCGAACCTCAACGGTGCCGCAGACGGTTCGGATCGGGCGTGTCGTGTAGTCCTTGACCGGTCGGAACGTATGGCAGTCCGGGCAAAACGGCGAAGAAGGGCATACGTCTCCGCCTCATGATTCACGACCGCGTTCTGCAGCGCTGCCATGATCTTCTTGCTATCGCCGATCGACAAGCCGATGTCGCCGTCGAACAGGATCTCCCAGCTCTTGTCTATGCGGACCTCCTTCCGGCATGTTTCACCAAGTTCGTTCCGGCCTTCGATCGTAACCCTCCATTCCACCGCCATCGCTTTGTCTCAAAACGATGCTGATGGACTGCTCGAGCCTAACAACCCGTGTTTGACCCCAGAGAAGTTACCGGTCTCCTCACGACGGACTGCGCATGACTCGGGGTCAATGTGGATCGCTACTCCTTCATTGCAATGGACTTGCACCATCTACTCCTTGCCGGTCTCCCGGCGCACCTTGTTCCGACCCCTTCAGGGGCTCAGCTCGTTCGGCGTGGCCGATCACCCCGATCAAAGCACCGACATAAGCGTCGAATGCGGCTTCACTCTCGGCTGTCCAGTCGGGCATCGCGGGGCGCTTCCCTGATCACGAAGCAGCACCCTAACAAATCAGCGCCAGCGCGAATCCACCCGCATCCGCGACTTTCTGACTCAGTAAGACTAGGCGCCCGCCGCCACGTGCGGGCGACGCCGGCATCAACCGGCGGGCAGATGCGCCGAGGGCAACAAGCGCGCCTGACGCAACGCCGCCAGATCAGCCGAGCCGGTGCAGAAGCAGGCGACGGCCAACTGGCGGATGACGATCTCGAAATGCGCGACAACCGCCTCGGTGGATACCGTAGCCGCGCGCAGCACGCCGGCCGCCTGCCCGGCGATGTCCGCGCCCAGGCGAATGGCCTTGGCCACGTCGACGCCGTCGCGGATTCCGCCCGACGCGATCAGCTTCACCGTTGGCAGCGCCTGACGTACCGTCTGCACGCTGGCCGGGGTCGGAATCCCCCAATCGGCGAACGCCATCGCCACTGCACGGTCGGCGGCATCGCGGGCGCGCTCGCCCTCCACCGCGGCCCAACTGGTGCCGCCGGCGCCGGCGACATCGATCACCGCCACACCCGCCTCGACGAGCGCACAGGCCACCGAGGCGGACAGGCCCGACCCCACTTCCTTGGCCACGATCGGCACGCCAACGCTGCGTGCGGCGCGAGCGATCTGCGCCAGGACGCCGCGCCAGTCGCGGTCGCCCTCCGGCTGTACCGCTTCCTGCAGCGGATTGAGATGGACGATGAGTCCATCGGCCTCCAGCGCATCCACCGCCCGGCGCGCCAGGTCCAGGCCGTCGGCCTCGCGCAGTTGCGCAGCGCCGATATTGGCCAGCAAGGGAATGTCTGGGGCCAGGCGGCGCAGCGCGCGCGTCAGCCCCTGGGAGTTGCGGGATTGCAGGCTCACGCGCTGCGAACCGACGCACATGGCGATTCCCAAGGCTTGCGCTGCCTCGCTCAGATGCCGGTTGATGGCCTCGGCGCGTGACATGCCGCCGGTCATGGAGCTGATCAGCAGCGGCGCGCGCATGGTCTTGCCCAGCAGCGAGGCGCGCAGGTCGATCTGCGTCAGGTCCAACTCGGGCAATGCGCAGTGTTCGAATCGGATGTACTCCCAGCCGGCGACGACCGTGGCCGGCGCCGTTCGCCGATCCAGCACGATGTCCAGATGGTCATCCTTGCGCCGGCTCAGGGCGGTGTCGCTCATGCTCGCTCCATCCGTCGCATCGGGCGACGGCGTTGCGTCGGATCGGACCGACGGCAGCGCGCGCACGCCGCCGCCTCCCGCGCGTTCAGGCCGGCGCACGCTGGCCTCCCCCGCAGCGTCGCTGCGGTAGCGGCTGGTCGAGGTCTGATAGTACTGCGCGCGGATGGCCGCCATGGCCTCGATCAACGGTCCCCACGGCGCGGGAAAGCGTTCTGAAGCCATCACCCGGTGCAGCATGCGCGTATGGCCGGCCAGCTCGTCGTTGAGGAACTCCACCACAGGCATAGCCGGATAGCGCTGCAGCAGCAGGATCGCCGCGTTGTCGGCCTCGCCGGCCGACCTGTCCTTGTCGCGTCCATGCAGATCGTTCTGCAGGCGCCCTATCGCGCAGATGAGCCGCAGGACCTGGCGAAACGCCGGACGCGCGCGCAAGGTCGCCATGTCCAGCCCCCACAGCAACGACAGGCAACAGAACACGTTCGTGTAGGCGATCGAATCGATGCCGTTGTGCAGGTACTCGGCGTAGGACCAGCGTTCCGCCCCTACCGCCTGCGCGTGTCCGGCGCGCAGCGCCGCGCAGTAGCACCGGGTATCGTCAAGAAGCTGAGCATAGTCGCGACGATCGTAGGCGAGCGCGGCCAGCGAAGCGCGCAGCACAGCGCAGCCCTCGAATCCGGGGAGCGCGCACGGCACGCCCTGCCCCAGCGCCTGCTCCACCGCAGCGAGCTGCTCCGGCGCGATCAGGCCAAGGTCGTTGCAATCGTCGAGCCAGAACAGCAGCGCCAGTTCGCGATAGAACGCCACGATCAGCGTTTCGTCCTGCGGATCGCGGCCGGTGCGGGCGCTGGTGTCGCGCAGGCTCGGGTGGATGCGCTGCAGGATGTACTGGCCGCCCCTGACCGCTTCCACGGCATGCTCGTCGGCGAACCCGGTCAGGGAACGCCCCCACTCCAGCACCTGCTGCAGCGCGCGTTCGGTCTGGATCATGGCGCCGCTCCTCCTCCCTCGGCCGGGACGCGCCGCCCCCAACGAAGCGCCAGCCACAACCCGGCGAGTTCGGCCACGCGCACGACCCGGGTGGGGCAATACAGTTCCTTGCCGATCCACAGCGGCGTCTGCGGCAATGCATGCGCCGCATGGCGGGCGAGCATCCACTCCAGTGCACGCGCCACCGCCTGCGCGATGCGCCGGCGCCCTGTCGGCTCTTCGCTCCCGTCCATCACGTACAACGCGAACAGCGCATAGGCGGTTTCCTCAAATGTGGACGCGCGACCGGCGCCCCAGCCGCCGTCGTCGCGCTGCGCCTTCAGTAGCGCCGCCAGCGCGCGCTCGTCGCGCCACTGGGGCTTGCCTTGCGCCAGCGCAGCGACCGCATGCGCGGTGGGATACAGCCACGAAACGTGCCATTTTTCGTTGTCCCATAGGCCGTGCGGGTTGCGATTGGCCTCGACGTACGCGCTGGTGCCGGCGGCGGGCTTTCCCAACAGTCGCAACGCATGCAGGGCATGGATGTTGGTCGACACCGAGGCATTGCGCTCGCCGGGGAAGGTGACGAACAGCTCGCCGATTTCGAAATGGCGCAACGCATCGACCGCCGGGTCGCGGCCTGCGAGGCGCAGGACGCACAACGCAACGGCGGTGTCGTCCGCATCGGCCGCGAAGTGCAAGGCCGGGCCCAGACCGCGCACGCCCAGGCGGGCGTCGAGCTGCGCGACGATCACGCGCACCGCCTCGGCGAGCGCGGGATGCGCGAACAGCCCGGCCAGATGCAGGGTGTACAGCGACCAGCATGGCTCGAACACATTGATCGGCCAGACGTTGGGAACGACACCTTCGATGCCGCTGCGCGTCGCCCGCGATGCCGCCTGCAGATACGCGTCGGCGCGCCCGACCTGCGGCGTGCTCCCCTGTGTCACGGCGTGCGCACGACACGCGGCGGTGGCCGCCGGACTGATGCCGATGCTGCCGTCGTCATCCGGGCATGCGGTGGTCAGCGACGTCCCCCAGGCTTCCCAGGAGTGCAGCAACGGATGGCCGCTCGGCAACGTCGCCACCGCCCCCAGCTTGACCAGGCACGCTTGCCGCAACGGCAACAGCGCCGGGTGGCGCGGAAACGCCACGCCGCCCAGCAAGGATGCGGCCTCGCCGCACAACTGCGGCAGGATCAGCTCTGCGCCGATCGGCGCGTCTTCCGGCACCGTATGCGCATAGGGATCGGGCTCGCGCTCGAGGAACCGGGTTGCAGCCTGGACTGCGTCGGCAGCGCCGGGAAGAGGATCGGCACGCTGCAATGCCAGCAACGCCGCCCAAGTGGGCGCATGGCGGAACAGCGGGAAGTCCGCGCTTCCCCATCCTCCATCGGCCTGTTGCTGCGCGATGAGCCACGCGTATGCGTCCTGCCGACCGGTGACGTTGCCGCGGAACTGTAGAGCTCGCGCCGTGTCATAGACGGACGGGCCGACGCTGCCGCCGTCGCTCATCTCGCTCAGCAGGTGGCGCAATTCGGAAAGGATCTGTTCGCACAGGGCGTTCACGCGGGATGTTCCTTCTGCAGACTGTTCGGGCAGAGGCCGCGCACGTCGCCGCAGGCCCGTCGCGGCCCGGCGCATGGGCAGCGCCGGACGGTCGCCCTGCTCCGGCGCGGCGACGCGCCGATGCTGGCGCCGGTCCGCCGCATCGGCTTGCGCGCAGCGCGCCGCGGCCGTGCTGGGCAACCGCTGCGATCGGCGCCGCGGACTCGGACGCAGTGCAGCATGCACCGCTGCCGCCGGCCGATCGCAGCGGCACAGGGGTGACTCCATGCGGACGGGCGCGCTCATGCGCATGGCGCGTGCTTGAACAGATACGCGTTGGCCCGCTGCAGCATCTGCGCCAACCGTTCCGCACGCGGCCCCAGCGGGGCGATCGCCTCCCCGGCGTCGCGCAACAAATCCAGCGCGAACTGGCGCGCTGCCTGCAGCCCCATGATCGACGCGCAGGTCGGCTTCTGCGCCGCCGCGTCCTTGCCGGGGGTCTTGCCCAGCGTCGCGGTATCAGCTGTCGCGTCGAGAATGTCGTCGACCACCTGCAACGCCAGGCCGAAACAGGCGGTGTAGCGATCGAGCGCACAGTACAGCGCAGCGTGCGCGGCATCCTCCGCGATGGCGCATAGCGCGCCCATGCGAACGGACGCGCGCACTAGCGCTCCGCTCTTCATCCGGTGCATCGCCACGATCCTGTCCAGCTCGACGTGCTTTCCGACCAGCGACAGATCCATGGCCTGCCCGCCTGCGGCACCCTCGGCGGACACCGCCTGCGCCAGTTCGCGCACGAGCGCGATACGGTTGTCGCCCGGCGCATCCAGGCTCGCCAGGGTCAGGAAGGCGTGCGCCTGCAGCGCATCGCCGACCAGGATCGCAGTGGCTTCGCCGAACTTGACGTGCACGGTCGGAAGGCCGCGGCGAAGCACGTCGTCGTCCATCGCGGGCAGGTCGTCGTGGACCAGGGTACAGGCATGCATCATCTCGACGGCGGCGCCGACGTCGTCGAGCATGTGCGCCGGCGTGTCGGCCAGTGCGCCGGCAGCCAGACAGAGCAAGGCGCGGGTGCGCTTGCCGCCATTCAAGGTGGCGTAGCGCATCGCCGCCATCAGCTCGGTCTCACCGTCGTCTTCGGCGCAGAGAAGACGCGCCAGCGTCTGTTCGACCCGCCTTGCGCCGTCCTGCATCCAGATCTCCGGCAGCAGCCTGCCGGATGCGCCGCGCAGCTGCGCGCCCAATCCGCCGAGCGCGGAAACGCCAGTTCGCTCGTCGTGTAGCGTAGAACCGGTCTGCATGTTGTTCATGTCCTTCTACCTGACACGGCCACGGCGAGCGCCGAGCCGCCGCGGTGTTGCCGGCGTCGCACCGAGCGCACGCGCCGAGTGCAGCAATGCCGCGCGTCGCCGGCGCCGCTGCCTCGCCACACGGGGATGCGATGCCAGCTCATGAGAATCCGATGCGGATTGTCATGGACGGATGTGCGGTCGGGTAATAGCGCCGGCCTTTTTCGACGTCGCTCAGCAACCGCGGCCGCACCCCGGCCTTGTGCATGGTCAGCGCCAAGGCGATGCAGAACTGCACCAGTTCCAGCCATACCAAGTGGTAGCCGATGCAGACGTGTGGGCCGGTACCGAACTGCAGCATGTCCACCGGCTGGATCGGCTCCGTGCGTTGCAGCCACCGCGCCAGGCGGAACTGATCAGGCGCCTCGTGCAGCAGCGCCGAGGTCGAGAAATGCAGCAGCGGGATGCACAGATGGGTGCCCGCGGGAATGCGCCGCTGGCCGAGTTGCAATTCCTGCAGCGCGCGACGCGGCAGGAGCGTAGCCGTCGGATGTACGCGCAGCGTCTCGCGGAACAGCGCCTCGGCGACCGGACACTGCGCCAGGTCCGCGTGCCGGGTCGGCACCGCGCCCACGCGTTGCGCCTCCTCGACCAGGGCGTCCCACAGCACAGGCTGCCGCGCCAGCTCGATCACCATCCAGGCCATCGTCGAGGCAGTGGTGTCGTGACCCGCAAGCAGCAGCAAGCGGATATTGGCGACCAGGACGTCATCGGAGAGCGCATCTTCGCTGCGATCGAAGGCGCTCACCATCTCGTTGATCAACCCCGTGCGCGCGGCATGCGCGCGCACGTCGCGGACGAACTGGCGCAACTGCGCGTCGATCCAGTCGCGGGCGGCGCGGCCGCGCCGCAAGGGCAGTCCGGGCAGGTCGACCGGGGGCGCGACGATCAACTGCACCACTTGCCGGTACTTGCGATGCCATCCCGGCAGGTCCTGCGCGGGGATTCCCATGAGGCTGAAGATGAGCTTGAGCATCAGGTCGCCGGTTTCGCGCAGGATGGTTACGTCGCCGCGGTCGCGCCACGCCTGCACCCGTGCCCGGATGACGGGCACGAACAGGTCGCCGATGCCGGCCTGGGTCAGCCCCTTGGGCAGGAACGCCGCCTTGATCGCATCGCGCGCCTGCCGGTGCGCGCCGCCGTCCTGGGTAACCAACGTTCCGCCAAGCAATTCGGGCGCGATCTCTTCGATCAGCGCCGAGGACACGTCCTTGTGCCGGAGCAGTGCGAACGCATCCGGATCCACGCAGGTCATCAGGTGTCCGGCAGGGCCGAAATCCAGCCAGAAGTGGCTGCCCAGCGTCCGTTCCGCGCGCCGCAGCAGGCGCGGCAGGTCGCAGACGATGGCGGGAAGATGCCCGACCAGGGGGAAAGCGCCGGCCACGACCGGGATGTCGTGCCGCAGCCGGTGCCGACGGTCCAGCGGGTTGAGCAGCATGTCCATCAGCAGCGCGGCGCCGCGGCCGCTTCGGCGGTGTGCCGGCAGGCCGCGCGGCGCGGCTGTTGCCACCGTCGGCGTACGTCGGCACATGCGCCAGCATGCCGCCGTCGATGCACACGACCTGGCCGGTGATGAACGCAGCATCGTCGTAGAGCAGGAACGCCACCAGCGCGGCCACGTCCATCGGGGCAGCCGACGCGCGGCAGGAGCTGGTGCCGGCGCAGATGCCGTTGCATGCACTCGTCCAGCTTCGCGAGGAGACGCTCGGTCATGACGAGACCCGGCGCAATCGCGTTGCAGCGGATCTGCGCATGACCGTACTGGGTGGCGAGCGAGGCCGACAGCATTTTCATCGCCGCCTTCGACGCGGCGTAGGACGTCTGCGCGGTGTCACCGCTGAGCCCCTGGCACGACGACATGTTGACGATCGCGCCACCGCCGCGGGCGATATGGCCTGCCGGCAGCAGAGCAGCATGCCGCGCAGATTGGTCGCCATGTTCTGATCCCAGACCGCCAGGTCCAGGTCGAGGATCGCACGGTGGCGCGGGGTCAGATGCATGTCGCTCCACCAGCAGGTCGACCCCAGCGAAGTGCCGCTCCGCCGTCTCGAGCAGCGCTGCCACCGCCTGCGCATCGGCGATGTCCATGGCCAGGGCCAGCGCGTGGCCCGCTTCGGCCGCGACCTGCGCGGTGCAGGCGATGGCCGCCGAGCCATCAATGTCGGCCACCACCACTCTGCCGCCCTCGCGTGCGATGGCGAGGGCGCATGCCTTGCCAATGCCGGCGCCGGTCACTACGGCCACCTTGCCTTCAAACCGTGCCATCGTGTCCTCCTGGATTGCGTTGGTCTTTCGCGGCATGCCGCTCGGCCCCCGCAGGAGAAGGCGCAGGGTCGACGCTGGCGCGCTCGTCATCACCAGCGTCGCTTTCGATGAGCCGAATGGCGGCGACCGGGCACTGGCTGGCCGCGAGTCGCACGGCCGCGTGCAGCGCCTGCGGGACCGTCGCCACGCACACTTCGGCCACGCCGTCGGGTTCGCGTTGGCGAAAGGTGCCCGGCAGCGTCAGCACGCACTGCCCGCTGGTTGCGCACAGATCCTGGTCGACCAAGATGCGCATCTCAGCCCCCCTGCGCATGCAGCCGCACCGGCAGCGCGCGGAACGTCCTAAGGAACTCGGAGGTCTCCCGCGTCGGCGGCTCGGCCAATGCCAGCGTGGGGAAGCGCGCCTGGATCCGCGGCAGGCTCTCGGCCAACTGCACCCTGGCCAGTTGCGCACCGAGGCAAAAGCGGATGCCGTGGCCGAAGCTCAGCATGATCTTCCCGTCGGTCGACATGCCAGGACTGGTGCCGTAGAACCGCGCGGGATCGAAACGGTCGGGATCGGCGAAGGCGTCCGGGTCGCGATTGCCGGCCGCGATCAGCACGCGCACGTCCGCGTTCTTCGGGATCACCACGCCGCCCAATTCGATGTCGCGCTGGGCGATACGCAGAGTGGCGCTGAACATGACGGGCGAGTCGCGGCGCAGGACTTCTTCGACGAATGCCTTCACCCCCACGGCGTCTCCCTGAAGCCAGTGCCGCTGTTCGGGATACGCCAGCATCGCCAGGACCGCATGGTCGATGGTCGCAGCAGTGGTTGCGAAGCCGCCCAGCAGCATGCCCCAAAGCATGCTGATCAACTCCGCATCCGACAGCGTGTCGGCATCGTCGTCGTGTGCGCCGACCAGCATCGACACGATGTCGTGGCGGGGATTGGTGCGCTTAAGCTGTATGAGGTCGCCGAAGTAGGCCTGCACCCTGGCGCTGGCCGCGTCCGCCGTGGCGAGCTGGGGGTCGCTGGCGTGCGGGCCCAGGCCTTTCAGAATGGGGTCGATGACGGCGGCGAGCCCGAACATGTCGTCCTGGGGCATGCCGAACAGTTCGGCCAAGACCAGCATGGGCAAGGCCAGCGCGAATTCCCGATGCAGGTCCACCGCCTCCCCGCGCTCCAGCGCGGGCGCCATGCCATCCAGGCGCGCTGCGACGATGCGCGCGATGCTCGGCCGCAGGTTGTCGATCTGGCGCATGGTGAAATCGGGCGAGATCAGCCGGCGCAGACGCGTATGCGTCGGCTGGTCCTTCATCGCTAGTGTAGACGCCAGCAGATTGAGTGACAGGCTGGTCGCCGCACGCGGGAAATAGCGCGCCAGTTCGCCCGGCGCCGGTGCCCGAAACGCATCGCCCGTGGCCGTGAGCGCCCAGTAGATGTCGGCGTGGCGGCTCAACAGAAAGAGGCCCGACGCCGCGCGATGCACCGGATCGTGCTCGCGCAACCAGTGCATAAACGGATACGGGTCGTGGATACGCGCTGGCGACGCCAGTTCGGCGAAGGCGTCCCGGCATGCTGCCGTGGTTTCTTGCACGTCCATCTTGGTTACCTGTTGGCTGGCTGATCTGATCGGCGCGCGCCAGGCGCGCCGGCAAATTGCGGAGAACATCGCGATTCCCGGCGGCGTCCGAGCATCACCAGAGCCCCGGGAACCCCTCGAACCCGCCAGTGATGATCTCCTTGCGCAACTTCGCTCCTTCGGGCGCCACGGCCAGGCGCAGCGCGGGAAAGCGCTGGAAGATCGAACCGAACACCACCTTGAGTTCAAGCCTGGCCAGCGCCACGACGATGCAGTAGTGCGGGCGGCGAGCCTGTTTGGTAGGGGGCGATTTCGCCGAGACCCCCTTCCCATAGAATGCTATCTGATGCGGATTTGACATTTTGCTTTTCTTTCTTCGTTCCATCGATCGCGGTGTCATCCACGAAATGAAGGTCGGTCGGCGGCTCCCGGCTCGCAACGAAGGAGTTTCAAAACTCGTGCCATTCGGGCGACCCAGCAGAAGAAGAAGATTGTGATTGCTTTTCAGCGGATCAGCCTGAGGCCAAACAAGAGCTCGGCGAAATAGGCCGGTGTCGCGGACCAACAAAGGCGACAGAACAGTGTCGGATAGTCGTCAGACGTCAGACCGGCGACACCTTCTTTATCAGTTCTCCTGAATGACGATTCCAGTTGCTTAGTATATCCGGCCTCTCGCAAGTGGACTGCTGTTGCAGCCAAGCCATGATGAGATCCGCGCACGCCGTTCCCAATAAATGGTTGGGGCACGAAGCCCGCTTTTTTACACAGGGCTTACGGTATGCTGATCCACTGTTTCGTCATCACTATTCGCGAGCCTTGCAATCGAGCCAGAAGCGTCAGGTAAACGCGGGATCTCTGCGTTCGTTGCCAGAACAACATCTGTTCGAATCGCTAACAAAGACAGTGCTCCAGATCGACTTCACGTGGTTGTCATGAACGGGATGCTAGCATTCTAGCTCTTCGCGGGAGCGCTCCACGTCGATCTCGCAACATTGGTAAGCCGCGCCGTACCCGTAATCGTTCTTGCCACCTTCGCCACGATCACGTCGACGTTTATCGTTGGCTTTCTATTCTGGCAGGCCGCTGGTCTCCTTGGTCAGTCGCTGCCGCTGTCCTGGGCGCTGGTGTTTGGCGCGCTCATCAGCCTGACCGATCCGGTGGCGGTCATGGGTACGCTCAAAACGTAAAGGCACCTGAAAGTCTCGAGGTCGAGATGCAGGGCGAGTCACTCTTCAACGACGGTGTCGGCATTGTCGTTTTCACGATCCTGCTGGCCTTCGCCTCCGGGGCCCATGCGAGGTCGTGGCCGATTCGGAAAACTGCCGGCTTCACGCCAGAACAGGTCGGATCTGGGCGCTCCCTACCAGCTTGTATCTGACAACTGGCTCGTCGATCTCGTCGGAGAAAGCTAAGTCAACCAGGTGGTGTGTGGGTCTGACAGTTTGTTGGGCACACCCGGGCGCAGGCGCTGCAGCCGATGCAAGCGCCTTCGTCCTTCAGCACCATGACCTTCTTTTCGAGCTCATCGTCGTCCTCGTCGAGATCGATGATCTCGCCACCCTCACTTAGCCCCTTCAGCGTCATGACCTCACGGCCGCAGATCTTGTAGCAGCGGCCGCAGCCGATGCACTTCTTGGGATCGATAGCAACCAGGTAGTCCGGCCTCCAATTGCGACCGTCGCGGGTCCTGAATGACATGGCTAACCGTCCGTTATGTTTTGTCCAGCGCCTGGAGATATTGGCGTTTGCTTTCGAGCTCGCTGAAGGCAGCGTGGGCCTTCTGGGCCACGCTCAGGATCGACGACCAGTTGACCGGCAGCTCCTCGGAGAGGTCGTGGAGGTCCATCTTGGCCTGAGTCGCCTTGGCCGACAGCTTCTTTATTTCCGCTTTCAGAGTTTCGATATCGCTCACACTTGCCTCAACAACTCGCCACTTCCGGGAACTTACGGATCATCTCAACGCCACTGTTGACGAATTTGTCGCCTTGATTGGCGAGATCAGAGAGATGGTCGAAACCAAAGCGATGCACGTCGCGCAGCTGCTTGCTCACGACAACGAGCCGGCCGCCGATTAGCACGATCCGACCGAACCCTTCGTGATGCATCTTCAGCATTGGCGAGATCATCACACCGGTCGCCTTCTCGATCGAGAGCGCAACGGCGTCGAAGAACAGCTCCAGCCGCCATGTCGTGTCCGGGTCGGGATTGCCGACGATCGGCAGCGCACGGCGCTTGCGCTTGTCGAGAACGTAGGGTTCGAGCAGCTCGAGATCCTTTTTGCCCTCCCAGGCGCCGTGGGTGTCCTGGGCGCGCCAGATCTTGATGAGCTCTTTCACAAATGGCCCCTCCGCCGCGGCGGCGGCTGGAGTGACTTCAGACGGATCGGCCATCTTTGTTCCTTCAGGCTTCGAAATCCACCGTACGTTCACGGCTTTTGGTGAGCAGCTTCCGCAGCCAGGGCGGCGGCGATCCCTTCAGCACGGTTTCGAGTTTGACGCAAAGATCGTGGATGGGCTCTGGCTGCAGCACCTTCATGGGATGGATGTTCCTGGCGACGACTCGCGCAGCACCCGAGCCGCCAATCGCCGCAACATAGAGGATTGCGCACTCCCTGATCGCCTCGATCTTCGGCGCGAGCTTATCCTCATTGCCGTCTTCGGTGAGGTCACCGTCGAACTGGATCGCCTCAATAAACCGATGCCCGTCCGGGCCGACCTCGTAGATCGCGATGTTCTTGGCCCAGCCGAAGTGGGCATCGACGTGCTTCAAGTCCTGAGTGGCGAATGCAACTTTCATCCGGGTTGTTTTCTCTCCCTGCTCAATGCAACTGGGGCGGATGGGCCTGCGGGCCGCCGCAGGTTGATCGCCAGGTGTCGGGCGTCGGCCCATGGTTGGCTTCGCGGTCGGTGATGATCAGATTGGCGATGTCAAAGATCAGATCGCGCGTGCCGCGATAGCCAGCGATCGTGAGGTGCGCAGCGCCAACGCGATCGAACATCGGAAAGCCGACCCGGAAGAACGGGACATTGAGTCGCGAAGCGGCCTGGCGACCATGTGAATGCGACATCAAGAGGTCGCAGTCACGCGACCTGGCAAGCTGTTCAAGATCCTCCAGATCGCCGATCAGGACGTCCTCGGTCCTGACCCGCTGGAGCACCGGTGAGTTCGTCGTCGTCACCGCAACACTTACCTGTGCGCCCATCTCGTGGAGCAAGCTGGAGAGATCGAATAACAAGTCCGGCTCGGCGCCGATCGCGAGCTTGCGGCCGCCGATATGGAAATGTGCATCCAGCATGGCGTCTGCCAGCTGTCCACGCTGCCGGCGATATTTCCAGGGCACCGACCGGCCGCTGATCTGGCTCAGGAAGGCGATGAATTCGTCATTTGGGATAAGGCCACAGAGCCGCTCGAACAGACGGAACGGCGTGCCTGTCCGCACCTGCATGGCCTCGGCCGCACGGCGCATTTGCGCGCCGATCGCGATCGTCCAGGCCACCTGCCCCATGGTCGCAATCTCGTCCACTCCAATGCCCCCGATCGTGGTGGGCGTGAATTCGTCGGGGATGTGACCGTCCAGCGAACCGGCAATGTCCGGCAGGAACGAGGGTTTGAGCCCAAAATCCTCAAAAATCGTGCGAAGCTCGTCGAGATCGCCGGGCGTGAGGTGACAACCAGGTAGCACGTTGACGCGGGAGATATCGCGCGGTCTCGCTGTGTCGACGGGAGCCACAAGCACCTCGATCATCCGCGCCACTGTCTTGCCCCAGCCATCCTGAAAGGCATCCTTGAAATCCGGGGTCGAGACGTAGACAAGGGGGAGCTTTTCGAGCTTCGGATGCTTCTGTCGGATCAACCGGATGAATGCTTCGACGTCATCGCCGTTGGTCTCGGTGACGCCAGTCGAATTGATGCCAATGATCTCGGGCTCGACGCGATTGTAGATGTTGAGGATCGCCTGTTCGAGATTCTCGTGGCCACCGAGCACGGTGGCAACCTCGCTCATGGCGGTCGTCTGCATCGGCACGGCTTCATTGAAATGGCGCACGAACAGCGTCAGCCCGAACGAGGTGCAACCTTGCGGGCCGTGCAAAAGCGGCATCGCGCCGCGCAGGCCTAGGAAGGCAAATGAGCCGCCGATCGGCTGGCTCATTTTGAGCGGGTTGACCGAACAGGCTTTTTTCGACGTAGTGACGATCGCCATGCCGTTCCCCTACTCCGCCGCCTGCAGCGCCGGGGGCTGCAGATCGGAACGAATGTCCTTACAAGCAACGCACCGTGCGGTGGAATTGGTGCACGGCTTGGCGGGCCTGGCGAGGTTCGGGCCATGCGCCGCAATCGCGCTCTCGCCACCGCTGGCCTCACTTTCATTGGAGAGACTTATCGTATTGACGTCGTTCTTGCTCGCGTCCCGAACTGGATCAGCGGCTTGCGCATACATCTGCGCAACCGTCCTTGCCTGACGCTTTCGGTCGAACTCATCCCATGGCGCGGCTTGGCGGAGTTGATCCCATATCGGGTTGTAGAGCGCTTTCTCGATCTCCTCCATGAGCTTGACAATCCCGATATAGCCCATATAGGCGTGGCAGCGCTCCTGGTTGATATCGAGCCACGGCGTCCCCGCCTTTAGTGCGACGAATTGCGACTTGCCGCCGGAGAGCATGATGTCGGCTTTTGCGTCCTTTAGCATCTTGTAGATCTCGCGAGGCGACATGTCCTCGATCATGTGGGCGTGCTGGCCCATTAACTCCTTGATACGTTCCTTGTCCTTCTTGGTCGATTTCTTCACGGACGTGCCGACGATCTCGAGCCCGGCCTCTTGCAAAGCGGCCACCATCGACCAGGATTTCACGCCACCGGTGATGAGAACAACCCTCTTGGCGGCAAAGCGTGGCTTGAAACGTTCAATCGCAGCCCAGGCTTTGGTCTCTTCGCGTGCGATCAGGGCTTGCGTGCGTTCCATCAGCTCAGTCGGCGCGCCGCGTTCGATCAGCATGCGCGCGATCTGGCGTAGTGAATCGCTGGAATCCTCAATACCGTAGAACGAGCCTTCAAAAAACGGGATGCCGTAGCGCTGCCTCATCTTGCGTGCGACGTTGATCATTGCCTTTGAGCAGACCATCATCGCGGCTTTGGCTCGGTGCGAATAAGCCACCTCGCGATACTTGCCGTCACCCGAGATGCACGACAGGATCCGGATTCCGAGCTCATCGAGCAGCGGCTTGACCTGCCAGAGCTCGCCCGACAGGTTGTATTCGCCGATGATGTTGATGTCATAGGCAGTGGTGTAATCGGGCTCTGCGGTACCGATGACGTGCTCCAAGAGTGCTTCGCCTGCGAGCTTGTTGCCAAGGTTCTTCGACCCCACAAATCCCGGTGCATTAATGGGAATGACCGGTTTGCCAAATTTGGCGGAGGCCGCCTTGCAGACCGCATCGATGTCGTCACCGATCATTGCGGGCAC
The DNA here is from genome assembly GCF_023074015.1 of Bradyrhizobium sp. 142. Taxonomy (NCBI): domain Bacteria; kingdom Pseudomonadati; phylum Pseudomonadota; class Alphaproteobacteria; order Hyphomicrobiales; family Nitrobacteraceae; genus Bradyrhizobium; species Bradyrhizobium sp. 142. Next base: position 5,208 of record NZ_JADPKQ010000011.1, on the reverse strand, counting down.
GCATGTCTGGTAGACGAAGATGGCCTGCGGGTCGTATTTCTCTGTGATCTCCTTGACTGCCCTGTACAGCCGCTTCTCGCCGCCGAACACGATGTCGGTCTCGCTCATGTCCGTGGTGAAGCTTCTGCGCCACAGATCGGAGCCGGAGGAGGCGGAACCGCGATTGTCCCAAGAATTGCCCTCACAGGCGATTGGACCATGCACAAGATGGGCGACGTCGGTGAAGGGCTGCAGTGCGACTTTGGCGCCATCGAAGGCACACCCGCCGGCGACGCCGCCCGGCTTCAGCTGCTTGGTGCATCCATTCTTGCGCTCGACGTTCGACTTGCTTGCGTTCTTGGCGCAGCCCGGTTCGTTAAAGACGTCCCGCATGGTCGTGGGAAGCGAATTCATGGTGTCTCTTTCGGGGATGTCAAGACACCGCACAGACCAAGAGGGTGGCCGGCGGATAACTTGTGATCCCCGCCACAGCGCCGCTGTTCCAGCGGACGATGAGGCGGGGCGCTCGCCTTAGCGTATGATGTCGAAGCTGTAGTCTGTCTTGCCAACCGAGCTGGTTTTTCTATCGATCTCATCAAAGATCTTGTCGAGAATCTTGACCAGCACATTCATGCTACCCTGATAGCCCCACACTGGATAACGATGGTGATGATGGCGATCGAAGATGGGAAACCCGATGCGGATTAGCGGCGTTCCAGTGTCACGCTCGAGATACTTGCCGTAGGTGTTACCGATTAGGAAATCGACTGGTTCTGTGAACAGGAGCGAACGCATGTGCCAGAGATCCTTGCCCGGGAAGGCGCGGCAGTTTTTACCGAACGGCGAGCTCGCGAACAGCGCCTGCATCTTCTGCTCCCAGGCCTTACTCCCGTTGGTCGAGAGCACGTGCGTCGGCTCAGCGCCAAGCTCCAGCAAGAATGCGGCCAGGCCATAGCAGAGGTCGGGATCGCCGTAGATCGCGAACTTCTTGCCGTGAACATGCGCGCTAGAGTCAGCCATTGCGTCTACCAGACGCCCGCGCTCCCGCTCCAGCGCATTTGGAATTGCCTTGTTGGTGATACGCGACAGCGTCATCAGGAAATCGTCCGTGGCGCTGACACCCAGCGGGTGATTGAAGGCGACGACCTCCTGGTCGTGCCCCTTGATGAAGGGCAACGTCTTCTCCGTACAGTATTGCTGCATGGAAATGGTTGCCTTCGCATGGACTGCGTTCGCGGCATCCTGTAGTGTGGTGCCGCCATCATACATGCGGAACTCGCCGTCGGTGGGGGTATCGAACACATCACTGTTATCCGCGAGGATCGTGTAGCCGATCCCCATCAGCTCGAAGATGCGCTTTATCTCACGGGTGTTTCCGACAGTGTAGCCGTCGAAGCCACCGATGAAGTTGATCCAGTTGTTCGCTTTGCGCTGGAGTTTTGGCGCCGTGCCGGCTTTGCCATCCCAGAAATGCTCGAGGATGCCCTTGAGCGTGTTGTCGTAGCCCGTAATGTGGCTACCGACGAATGCAGGAGTGTGAGCGAATGGTACGTCGTAGTCCGCGGGGACTGAACCCTTTTCCTTTGATGTTTTGATGAAGGCGTTGAGGTCGTCGCCAATGACTTCCGCCATGCAGGTCGTGGCGACCGCGATCATCTTCGGCTTGTACATGTTGTAGCTGTTGGCAAGCCCGTCGGTCAGGTTGTTGAGCCCCCCGAACACAGCCGCGTCTTCCGTCATGGACGAGGAGACGCACGAGGTCGGCTCCTTGAAGTGCCGCGACAAATGGCTGCGATAATACGCGACGCAACCCTGGGAGCCGTGGACGAACGGCAGTGTGCGCTCGAACCCGAGCGCGGCGAACACCGCACCTAGCGGCTGGCAAGCCTTCGCCGGATTAACGGTTAGCGCCTCGCGGGCGAAGTTCTTCTCGCGGTATTCGGGCGTCTTGGACCATTCTCCGACACGGTCGACTTCGGCGGGATCGTGCGGATTCTCAAATAGCGCCTTCTTATTGGCCAGCATCTGCTGGTATTCGTCTCCCCGGAAAAGCTCAGAGTGGTCGAGTATGTGTTCGGCGTTCTGTGTCATCATGGCACTCTTCAGGTTCTTGTGTTCGTTCTCCTGCCCTTCCCCTCCTCTGTGGAAGAAAGGGCCCGGGCGTCGGCTTTCCTATTCCGCCGCCATGAGGCTCGGCCGCGGAGCGTCCTTCCAAGGTGCGGTGGTCTTCCCCCAGATCGGGGAGTTGATTGCCATGTCCATGTCTCGGGCGAAGATCGCGAAGCCGTCATAACCGTGGTAAGGACCCGAGTAGTCCCAGGAATGCATTTGGCGGAACGGCACGCCCATTTTTTGGAAGACGTATTTTTCCTTGATACCGGAGCCGACGAGGTCGGGCCGGATCTTTTCTACAAAGCGCTCGAATTCGTAGCCGGTGACATCGTCGTAGATCAGCGTGCCGTCCTTGACGTAGTGCTGGGCGGTGCGCTGATAGTCGTCGTTGTGACCGAACTCATAGCCTGTGCCGACAACATCCATGCCGAGGTCCTCATAGGCGCCGATGACGTGGCGAGGACGTAGGCCGCCGACGAACAGCATTACGGTCTTGCCATCGAGCCGCGGCCGGTATTTCGCGGTCACCGCATCGACCAGCGGCTGATATTTCGCGATGACGCGCTCGGCGCCCTCCTTGATCTTATCATCGAAGAAGCTTGCAATTTTGCGCAGCGACTCCGCGATTTTGGAAGGCCCGAAGAAGTTGTACTCGCACCAGGGAATCCCGAATTTTTCCTCCATGTGCCGTGAGATGTAGTTCATCGAGCGATAGCAATGCAATATGTTGAGCTTCGCTTTCGGCGTCGCCTCCAATTCAGCGAGAGATCCATCCCCGGACCACTGGGCGATGACGCGCAGGCCCATTTCTTCGAGCAGGATCCGTGACGACCAGGCGTCGCCGCCGATGTTGTAGTCGCCGATGATGGCAACGTCATATGGGGTCGGCTCAAATTTAGAGCTGGCTTCTGGGGCGCTCTTGTCGAAGATCCAATCTCGAACGGCGTCGTTCGCGATGTGATGGCCGAGCGATTGTGACACGCCACGAAAACCCTCGCACCGCACAGGCACGATGGTTTTGCCGCCATATTCCTTTGACTTTTCTCTGGAGACTGCCTCGATATCGTCGCCGATCAAACCAATCGGACATTCGGACTGAATGGTGATGCCCCTGTTGAGAGGAAACAGCTCCTGCAGCTCGTCGATGAGTTTGGTGACCTTTTTATCGCCGCCGAACACGATATCCTTTTCCTGGAAATCGGAAGTGAACTGCAGTGTCACGAACGTGTCGATGCCGGTCGTGCCGACGTAGTAGTTGCGCCGCGAGCCCCATGAGTACTGACCACAGCCGACCGGTCCGTGGCTAATGTGGATCATGTCCTTGATCGGCCCCCAGACCACGCCCTTGGAGCCCGCGTAGGCGCAGCCGCGGATGGTCATCACACCCGGAATGGACTTGATATTCGACTTGACGCCACAATCCGACTTCCCCGCCTCGTGAACACTCAGATGCTTGGCGCGCCTTTTGGCGGTCTTCTCTGGGTAGACCTTCAACACCTCATCGATTAGCTGCTTGTTGCGCGCCTTGATCTCTGCGACGCTTTCGGTAGTTGCTCGGCTCATACAAATTTCCTTTCGATTGTCGTCTCAAGTGAAGAAGCGGCGCTTTTCCGGTAGACCGAGGGATTTCCGATCCGGCGTTCAGTATGTGCAACCTCCCCGATCGGTCCTACCGGTCGCAACTTCGCGGCTTCTGGATCATACCGCAGCGGTCGATCAGGATGTTGTAGCTCATCTCGGCTGAGCGTTTGCGAGCGCCCTGTGTGACGCTGTTGATTTGTCGACGGGATCGCTGACCAAGACGCGTCTCGGTGATGTCATGCCCGCCCTCCAGCGATTGGTCATATCCGCTTCTTTACTCGCTCGCGCGCCATCGGGGGGCCTGTCTCTCTACATGTCGATGAAGGGCTAACAGCCGCCTCTTGCGCAGGAGTCTGCAACGAGTGTGCCAGCGCTGGCTGAATACAAAAACCCACGTCTGTAGAGCTAGATAGCTGGCAGGATGCGGATTGTTATAAACCTGACCCTGTCTGGCACCGACAGGCGTACCCGCTAACGCCCTGTCTGAAACAAAACAATCACTTGCGCTCTCCGCCAGCGACATGGCTAGAGTCTTCCCGCGCGCCGACGTCCCTCCGGTGCGCAGCTTTGCTTGGCGCACCCATCGAGCGATCGCAAACACCATCGGTTCGAGATGGACTTCAGCGCACGTAGATGCGCCCATGGTGTTTGCGATCGATCCTAAGAAAGTGGTGATTGAGCTGCACCACCTCTTCCGGATGACTAAGAGAACTCAGTTGTCAGCAGAACGCTTTGTTTCACTTACGCGCGATCTTTCGCTTCGCTCGTCATTCCAGTTGATGTCGTGGAGACGCGCTCTAATGTGGCGACACCCGATCTCGTGGAGAGCATTGGGGCTGATCGATTCTCAACCCGCGATAGCCTTAAAGGCGCAAGCTCGTGGCCCTTCGTCGTTCGGGGTAAAGGGGTCGGCGTTCTACAATGGCCCCGTCCTTGTCATTCGGCAGTCCAGTCGCAGCTCGCTTCAGCATCTCGGTTAGACACGCCACGACGCAATTCGGCGCTTCGATCGGGCGCGCGTCGACTTTTTTCTATCGCCGCTTGCGGGAGCGTGACACGGTGAGCCGAAGCCGGCACGCGGCACCGAGTGCAGCGACAACGAGGCCGGTCTGATGATGAGCGCGAGGCGCTCCTCCCACTGAAGACGGACACCACTAGCCGACCGATTCCATGAAACCAGCCCTCACGGAACTGAACGCATGCTGGGGGCTTCCTCGTTTGAGATTGGCTGAACGAGGATTGGTTATCATGGCGACATGGCGGCAAGCAGTTGAGCTGGCGATGAGCGAGGCAGAAATTGAAGCGTTGACGGCTCTTTCGCGATCCCGAACCGAGCCGGCGAGCCGGGTGTCACGGGCCACGATGCTGCTGGCCTACCGCGAGAACCCATCGTTCTTTGCCGTGGGACGAAGACTTGGCGTGCATCATCAGACGGTGCAGCGCTGCGTTGAGCGGGCGGTCGCTTATGGCGCGCTGGCGGCACTCGACGACCGACCGCGGCCGGGCAAGGAGCCAGTGATCACGCCGGAGGCCAAG